>NZ_JBFUHT010000020.1:0-80599 GCF_056402275.1 Azospirillum sp. P4_B5 | reverse complement strand
ACCATCGACACCGGTGTTTCCTCGCCGACCGGGTTGGCTTTGGCGACGGCATCGAACAGTGGCTCGACCGTGGACACGGTGACCAGCGTGACAGCTCCGGTGATCACCGGGACGGTGGGCGAGGCCGGCGTGGTCGTGCTGTACGAGGGTGCGACGGCCTTGGGCACGGTGACCGCTTCGGCGGTCGGGGCCTGGACGGTAACGGCGGCTTCGCTGAGCGACGGTGCCCACACGCTGAGCGCCACGGTGACCGACGCGGCGGGCAACAGCTCGGCCGCCTCGTCCGCGCTGACCGTGACCATCGACACCGGGGCGCCGTCTGTCGCCATTGCGCTGAGCAAGACGACCATTGGGGTGGGGGAGACAGCAACCGTCTCCTTCACCTTCAGCGAGGAGCCGGTTGGCTTCTCCCTCTCGGCCGTTGCCGTACAGAACGGAACGCTGTCGGACCTATCGGTCCTACCCGGCAGCGATGGGCTGGTCTATACGGCCACCCTGACCCCAACCGCGGAAACGGTGGCTTCCGACAGCCGGATCACCATCGCCACCGGCTGGAGCGACGCCGCCGGCAACACTCCGACGGGAGTGGCGACGTCGGCCGGCTATGCCATCGACACTCGGAATCCACCCAGCAATACGGCTCCTGTCATCGGTGGCGCCGTGGCCGTGCAAGCGGCCGACGACACCGCCAGCCGCCAGCCCTTCATCACCTTGACCGTCTCCGATAACGAGGTCGCCCAAGCCCAGACGGTCGTGGTGACGGTCCGCGACTCTGGCGGAACGGCCGGCGACGCCACCGGCGTCTTCACCACCGGCAGCCTCACCGCCAGCGGGTTTGCCAAGTCCGCCGCCGGCATCTACACCCTGAACGCCAGCTCCGCGGCGGCGGCCCAGGCCGCCCTGCGGCTGCTCGACTTCCAGCCGGTGGCCAACCGGGCCGCTCCGGGCTCGCAGGAGATCACGGCCTTCACCGTGACGGTCACCGACGCGGACGGCGCATCGGCGACGAACACCACGACCAGCGTCAATATCCTATCGGTCAACGACGCCCCGGTGCTGGCCCAGGCGCTCGGCACCAGCAACATGGACCAGGGGCAGGCCTTTTCCTACACGGTACTGGCGGGAGCCTTCACCGACGCCGACACCGGCGACAGCCTGACCTTCAGCGCGACCAGCGGCGACGGCTCGGCGCTGCCCGCCTGGCTCAGCTTCGATGCGGCCACCGGGCGCCTGTCCGGTACGCCGGGCAACGCCGACGTCGGCACCCGAACGGTGCGCGTCACCGCGACCGATTCCTCAGGCGCGACGGTTTCGGACCTGCTGACCATCACGGTCGCCAACGTCAACGATGCGCCCGTCGCGGCGAACGATGCGGGAGACACCGACCGGCTCACCCCGGTCGCGGTGGTTGCGGCAAGCGGCGTGCTCGCCAACGACACGGATCCCGACGTCGGCGACCGGCTGGCCGTCAGCGCGGTGAACGGCGACGCCGCCAACGTCGGCCGGGCGATCACGCTGGCCGGCGGCGGCCGGCTGACGCTGAACGCCGACGGCAGCTACAGCTTCGACCCGACGGGCGGCTACGGCACTCTGCCGTTCGGCCAGACCCGGCAGGAGACGGTCAGCTACACCGTCACCGACCAGGCCGGAGCGACCTCCACTGCGACGCTGACCATCACCGTGCGGGGCATCAACACCGCTCCGGCGGTGCAGGAGGCCAAGCACGTCGCCATCGACCAGAATTCCAGCCGCGTCGGCCTGTCCATCGACAAGCCGGTCGATCCGGAAGGCGATCCGCTGACCATCACGGTCACCGGTCTGCCAACGGTCGGGACGCTCCAGCGCTACGACGGCACGGCGCTCGCCGTCGGCGACACGCTGACGCCGGACCAACTCGCCGCGGTGATCTACACGCCGCCCTTCGGCGCCACCGGGGCTGCGGGGTCCTTCAGCTACGCCGTTTCGGACGGGACCAACCTGGTCGGCCGGGCGGTGACGATCAGTCTGACACCGGTGCAATGGCTGAGCCTCGCCCCGTCCAGCCTGTCGATCGCCGAGGGCAACAGCGGCCTTGCCAACCTGACCTACACCATCACCCGGCGCGGCGACACCTCGGGTGCCACCACGGTCAAATGGCAGGTGGACACGACCGGCTTGACCGGCAGCCTCGCCGACGCGGCCGATTTCGGCGGCACGCTGCCCAGCGGCACCGTCACCTTCGCCGCCGGCGAGACCAGCAAGACCATCACCGTGCCGGTCAGCGGCGACCGACAGATCGAAGGCAACGAGCAGTTCCGGGTCCTGCTCTTCTCCCCATCGACCACGGTGGCCGATGCCAAGATCACGGTGGAGACCGCGACGGCGACCGGCACCATCCTCAACGACGACCGTGCCGCCACGATCACCGCGGTGACCGGCCCGACCGCCGGCCGCTATCTGGCGGCGCGCGGCGACACGCTGGACTTTACCGTCGCCTTCAGCGACGCGGTCAGCGTCTCCGGCACCGGCGCGCCGCGGCTGGCGCTGACCATCGGGACCCAGACCCGCTACGCCACCTTCCTGCGCGTGGAGTCCGGCAAGTTGGTGTTCCGCTACGCCGTCGGTGCGGACGATCTGGACAACGACGGCATCGTGGTCGCCGGGACCATCGACCCGAACGGCGCGCAGATCCTTGACAGCGCCGGCAACGCCATCACCAACCTCGGCTTCGGAGCAGCGGCGCCGGTCACCGGCCATGTGCTGGTCAACGTCCGCGGCGGCCACGCCATCGACGGCTACATCGCCGGCGCCACGGTGTTCGCCGACGCCAACGCCAACGGCCAGCTCGACGCCGGCGAGGCGTTCGGGACCACCAACGCGGTGGGGAACTGGTCGATCCCCGGGGGGGGCGGCCCCATCGTCATGATCGGCGGCACCGACATCTCGACCAATCTGCCCTTCACCGGCGTCTATGAGGCTCCAAGCTCGGCGTCCGTCATCACGCCGCTGACCACCATCATCATGGGCATGGCGGGGCTTGCCGGAACGGACAGCGAGATCGCCGCGGCGGCGACCGAGCTGAAGAGCAAGCTCGGCCTCGACGCCGGGATCGATCTCCTCACCTACGACCCCATCGTCGCGGTGACCACGACCGGTGCGGGCGCCGCGGCCATCGCGACGGCGCTGAAGACGCAATCCGCCGCCGCCAGCGTCGCCAACATGATCGTCCAGGGCAGCGCCGTGCTCGCCGGGGTGGTGATCGGCACGCCGCGGGCCAGCGGCGTGATCGGGCGGGCGCTGGTGGGCGCCATCGCCGATGCGGTCAAGGCGGTGCCGGCGGGCGGCACGATCGACCTCGCCGATCCGGTGGTCATCGCCGCCATCCTGGCCGCCGCCGGGGGGCGCATCGGGGCCGTGGACAGCGTGAAGCTGACCGCGGTGACGAGCGGTGCCGCCAACGTCATCGCCGCGTCGAACGGCGCGGTGATCTCCGCCGGCACGACCAACAGCGGCGGCGTCGACGGGCTGACCCAGATGGCCCAGGCCCAGGTGGTGGCGCAGGGCACGGCGGCGGACGAGTTGCGCAACGGCACCGCCGTGGGCGACGTGTCGGGGGCCGTCACCGCCTTCACCGGCACGAACCTCCAGCAGCAGATCAGCGCGGCCCAGGTCGCCGTGGTCATCCCGTCGCGCCTCGCCATCGCAGCGACCGACGCCGACAAGCGCGAGGGGGACGGCACCAACCCGGGGGGCACCACCGCCTTCACCTTCACCGTTACCCGCTCCGGCAACACGGGCGGCGCGCTGACGGTGGCTTGGACGGTCGCGGCCGGCGACGGGGCGGGCGGCGCCACGCTCGACGCCGCCGATTTCGGCGGGACCCTGCCGTCGGGCACCGTCTCATTCGCCGACGGCGAGGCGACCAAGACCATCACCATCCTGGTGTCGGGCGACACGGACATCGAGCCGGACGAAACCTTCGCCGTCGCTTTGTCCAACCCGTCCGTCTCGGCGACGGCGATCGAGACCGCTTCGGCGTCGGGGACCATCCGCAACGAGGACCCGGTCGACCCGGTGCTGACCCTGCCCGGCGCTCAAACGGTGGTGGCCGGAACGGCCGCGGCCATCGCCGGCCTGTCGGTGATGGACGGCGACAGCGCCACGGTGACGGTGACCCTGACGCCCGGCAACGGCAGCCTCGGCCTCGCCGGCCCCGCCGCGGTCAGCACGGCCGGCGACGGCACCGTGACGGTCAGCGGCAGCGTGGCCGACGTCAACACGACGCTCGCCTCGCTGGTCTTCACCGGAGCCGGCGGACAGACGGCGGGCAGCATCGCGGTGACGGTGGCCGACGGCGATCCCTCGACGCCGGACGCCTCCGGCACGCTCGCCATCGCCATCCAGTCGCCGCCGGCCAACGTGCTGCCGAGCAGCCCGACCCTGGTCGCCGGCCGCTCGACCGAGGTGCTGGGGATGGAGATCACGGACGTCGACGGCGGCACGATGACCGTCGTGCTGACGCCGACCAACGGCGCCCTCACCCTGCCGCTCTACGGTTCGGCCACGACCAGCGACCTCGGCAACGGCAAGATCCGGCTCACCGGTTCGCTGGAGGACGTGAACCGCACGCTGCAGCAGCTTGAGTTCACCGCGTCGCGCAACGTCACCAGCGCGTCGATCCGCTTCGAATCCTCCGACGACCAGCCGCTGACGCCCGATGCCGACGGCCTGCTGGTCGTCGGTGTGCTGTCCTCGCCGGAGCACAGCGCGCCCGCCAGCCTGTCGGTGGTTTCCGGCGTGGTGACGGCGGTGACCGGCCTTTCGGTCAGCGATTACGACAGCCCGACTCTCCAGGTCACGCTGACCCCCACCAACGGCGCGCTGGCTCTGACGGCGCAGGGCGGGGTGACCCTGACCCAGCCCTCCGCCGGGGTCTGGCGCCTGCTCGGCACCCAGGCCGACATCACGGCAACGCTGGCCAGCCTGACCTTCACCGGAACGGCGGGTCAGACCTCCGGAACGATCCGGGTGACGACCAGCGACCTCGGTACCCTGACGACCGACGCCGAGGCGACCATCGCGGTGACCATCGCCGATCCGGCGACCCTGGTCGCCCCGACGCTCACCCTGCCGCAGCCGATCACCCTCGACCAGGGCCTCGACACGGCGCTGACGGGCATCCAGGTCACCGATCCGGACAGCCCGTCGATCACGGTGACGCTGACGCCGTCCCAGGCGATCCTGGAGGCAACCGCGGCGGGGCAGGCGAGTGTAGCGACGGCGGGCGACGGAACGGTGACCATCAGCGGGTCGGTCGCCGACGTGAACGCGACCCTGGCCGCCCTGCGGATCACCGGCGGCACCGCTGCCACGGCGACGGTCGCGGTGACGGTCAGCGACGGCCTCACCACGCCGGCCACCGGCACGCTGACGTTGCCGATGGTGGACGTCACCCCGCCCGGCAGCCCGACGATCACCGCGGTGAGCACCGACTCCGGCGGCACGCAGCCGGTGACCGTCACCAACCGCAACCGGCTGTTCGTGCGGGGCACGGCGGAAGCCGACAGCCGGGTCGTCCTGTCCGACGGTGGGACGGAGGTGGCGACGGTCACCGCCGATGCGCAAGGCGCCTGGGTCGCCGATCTCAGCGCGACGCCGCTCTCGGACGGCAGCCACGCCTTCACCGCACGGGCGACCGACGCGGCGGGCAACACCGGTCCGGCGTCCGGCGCCCTGTCGGTCGTCATCGACACCGTCGCCCCGACGGCACCGTCGGTGGCCTTCAACGACGCGTCCATCGACCAGGCCAAGCAGAGCAGCGTCGGCTTCGTCCTCTCCGGCGGGGAGAGCGGGGCGAACTTCCGTTGGACGCTGTCCTCCTCGGGCGGCGGCGGTGCGCTGACGGGGACCGGAACGCTCACCGGGGCGGGCGGTACGGTCGGTGGGATCGACGTGTCCGGCCTGCTCGACGGCACCTTGTCCCTGGCGGTCACGCTGACCGACGCGGCGAGCAACGTCTCGGCGGTCGGGACCGCGACCGCGGCGAAGGCGGCGGGAGTGGTGGTGGACGGCACACAGGTCCAGACGGCCGCGTCGCAGTCCAACGGACGGGCCGTCAGCACGGTGGTGGTCCAGGCGCCGGCCGCCAGCCGTGCGGAAGACCCCAGCAGCCCGAACGCCGGTCTGGCCGACGTGCCGCTGGTCCAGGAGACGGTGACCGACTCCACCACCGGGCAGCCGACGCTGGTGACCACGCTGCAGGTCGGCTTGCCGACCGGCGTGGGCGTGACGGCGAGCGGCCCGACGGCCCGTGAGGGGACGGCCCTGGCGCAGGCCGACCTGATCCAGGCGATCGAGGCGCGCACGACGGCGGGATCAGCGTCGCGCTCCGACCTCTCCAGCGGCGGGGTCCGCTTCCTGACCACGCTGGCGCAGCAGGCGTCCCTGCTGCTGCGCACCCTCGCCTTCAGCGCGTCCGGGACCCCCGGGGGAGCGGTCCGGGTCACCGGCGCCATGGCGGGCTCCGCCATGCCAACGGCTCTGGTCATCGACACGACCGGGGCCGCGGGACCGTTGACCATCCAGCTCGACACCGTGGCCTTCGCCGCGGTCGTCGGTTCGGCAACGCTGAGCGGGGGCGAGGGCAACCAGGTGGTGTATGGCGACGCCAACAGCCAGTCGATCATCCTCGGCCCCGGCGACGATCTCCTGTCGGGCGGCGGCGGCAACGACACGGTGGCCAGCACGCTCGGCAACGACACGCTGTATGGCGACGACGGCGACGACCTGATGCACGGAGGCGACGGCGACGACCTGATGGATGGCGGGGCCGACAACGACACGATGGGGGGCGGGACGGGCAGCGACACGATGGGGGGCGGGGCCGGCAACGACATCCTGATCGGTGAAGGCGGCAACGACGCTCTGTTCGGCGGCATGGGCAACGACACCCTCTTCGGCGGCGACGGAGACGACGCGCTGTTCGGCGAGGATGGCAAGGACATCCTGTCGCTGGGAATGGGCAATGACATCGCCAGCGGTGGCGATGGGGACGACACGCTGTTCGGCGAGGATGGAAACGACACGCTGTTTGGCGGCGCCGGCGACGACATCTTGTCCCTGGGGTCGGGCAACGACCTGGCCGATGGCGGGACGGGCAACGACACTCTGTTTGGTGAAGACGGCAGCGACACGCTGTTCGGCGGGGCCGGCGACGATGCGCTGGTCGGTGGGGCGGGGGATGATCTCCTGTTCCTCGACCAGGGGGCCGACACGGTGTGGGGTGGTGCCGGGGCGGACATCTTCGCCCTCGGTGGCGCGTCCGGCGGCTCGGTGGTGATGGATTTCACCGCGGGAACCGACCGGTTGGCGCTGTTTGATCCCTCGCTCGATCTCAAAAACGTGATCGCGTCGGCGAGGGTGGTGAACGGCAACACCGTGTTCGATCTGCGGCCGGGGGTGAGCGTCACCATCGTCGGGCAGACCGGCGATGCCGCCCGCTGGTTCACCTGACGGGGAGGGCGTCCGCGCCCCCCTCCTTCCGCGCCGTTGGCCACGCAAATGGCGGTGCTATCGTAGGGTATGGCTGCGCGCGTGCTGAGGCTTTTTCCGGGACCGCCCGAAGAGGTGGTGCTGACCGGGCTCTGTCTGGCCGACGCGCTCCATACCCTGGGCAGCGCATCGGCGCCGTTCGTCTATGCGAGCTTCGTCGGCAGCCTCGACGGGCGCATCGCGTTGCAGGATGGCGAAGCGAGCCGCCTTCCGGTCGAGATCACCAGCGAGAACGACTTCCGCCTGTTCCTCGAACTGCAGGCCCAGGCCGATTGCCTCGTCACGCACGGTGGCTATCTGCGCGACCTCGCGGCGGGTCGGCTGGACGACGTGCTGCAGATCGGGACGCGCGCCGTGGACCGCGACCTCGGGCGGTGGAGGCAGGAGAACGGCTTGTCCGCCCAACCCGCCGTCGTGATCGCCAGCGCCAGCCTCGATTTTCCGATTCCGCAGTCGGTCATCCGGGAAAAGCAGCGCGTTCTGATCGCAACCGGTCGGCAGGCCCCGCGCGATCGGGTCGACGCGTTGCGCGCGCGTGGCTTCCCGGTGATCGTGGCTGGAGACGGTGCATCGGTGGAGGGGGGGCCTCTGGTCCGGGAACTCGGCAACCTCGGCTTCCGCAGCGTGTATCTGCTGACCGGCCCCCGCATGCTGTCCACCATGCTGCGGGACGGGATGCTGTCTCGGCTCTATCTCACCATCGCGCACCGCGTGGTGGGAGGGGAGAGCTTTCACACCATGGCGACGGGGCCACGGTTGGAGGGCGCCGGCCGTCTGCGTCTGTCCTCGCTGTACTACGACGTCACGACGCCGGATGGCGCGGGGCAATGGTTCGCCCGGTTCGAGCCGCTGCGCCCGGCGTGAGGCCGGTGACCAAACTCAGCCGGTCCTTGATCGGTGGCCTTGTTGAAGCGAGCGAGCGGGCAGCGGCGACATGTATCGGCGCTGCCCGCAGGAAGGTCGGTGGTGGACATGATGAGGCACACGGCTTCGCCGTCACCACGCCATCAAAGCTGTGCGCAGGCGTAGGCGTTGATTTCGGTGCCGACGGCGATCACGCGGATTTTCGGTTTGCGCCAAGTCTTCATGATGCGCTCCCTCGGTTCCTGGTTGGATGGACAGGACCATCTGCGGCTCCAGTCCTCTTCAGAAAGCCTACCGGTCCAATCATGGTGCGGCCATCCTACGAATGGATAGCGGAACGGAAAATACGTATGGATTTTTTGTGGTCAATGAATGCCGAATTTATTCAATTCTGATGGTGATTGGGCGGTCGTTCCCGCGGCGATCTCCAAATGCGTGCTTGAGACCGAATGCTTGATCGCCCCACCATGAGGATGCGCTTCTTCGGACAGACCAGCATGGACCCGACCCGATGACGAGGAATGGTGTTCCGGTTGCGTTGATCGCATTCTTGATCGGCTGCGGTACGGCACAGGCCGAGGACGGCTATCCCACCTACGCCCGCGTCGATTACGTTCTCGGCTGCATGCTGTCGAATGGCCAGGGGCCGGACGTCGTGCGCAAATGCTCCTGCAGCATCGACGAGATCGCCGCGCATTTCCCCTACGACAGCTACGTGGCGGTGGAGACCGCGCGGGGCATGCAGGAGGCACCCGGAGAGCGCGCCGCGCTCATGCGCGATGTCGGGTGGATCAAGGATCTGCTGAACGAGTTCCGGCAAGCCCAGGTCGCCGCCGACCTGAAATGCTTCTGACCTGAAATGCTTCTAACTGGCCCGACGGCGGCGCAGGCGACTATTACGAACCGGAATTGGCGCGGATCGGCCAGCTCTCCTGGAACACCCTCCCGTTCGAATCCTCGGCGGTGACGTCCAGCGTTCCCTGCTCCTCCGGCACCAGGGAGAAATGGATGCTGGGGTCCTCGCTCAACGAAATGTCCGACTGCACGTCGAGCACCGGCGCCCCGTTGTAGCGGATGGCGACGGTTTTCACGTAATGGGCCGGGATGAAGTAATAGTTGAGCTGGTCGTACTGCATGCCGGTGTAGTTGGGGTGGCTGATCAGCAGCTGCGCGGTCAGTGGCTTTCCGGCGGTGATGCTGTCGGGCAGGTTCAGCTTCATCTTGCCCATGCGGGCGACGGCGAGCTGGGCGTTCTTCAGGGCCGGGGCGGAGCACCCCCCGGACGCCTTGACGAATTGCGTGGTGCGGAGCAGCCGCCCGTCGCCGGTCTCCGCGACGGCGGTGATGTTGGTGTAGGCGTTCACCCGCAGACGGGTATCGATCGCCTGCGGGCTGTCGCCGTGGGGGAAGCGGAAGGTCGCGGCCATCGGCACGGGGTTCTCATCGACGATGAGGTGGACCGCGGTCACCTGCACGCCGCTTCCCGGCGCCGTCACGATCCGGATGGGCACGACCGCCGCGTCGTTGGCCCGCTTCGGGGCCTCCAGGCTGAGGAGCGGCCCGGCATCCTCGACCGTGCGGCCCGCGAAATACATGTCGCGCAGCATGTCCCAGCGTTCCTCCTGCGGCGAGGCCGCCAGAGCGCCCACGCTGCTCAGGCACAGCCAAGCGGCGCCCGCCAGCGTGAAGCCCGACAGCGTGACGATGGTCCGGTGCGGTGTGGTCATGATGTCATTCCCATTCCAGTTCGGCGAAGACCGCCGTCACGTTGCGCGGGTTGTAGGACTCGAACAGGCGCCAGCGCGGCGCCTCGTCGGCGGCGACCGTTTCGACCGCCTGCTGAATCGTGCCGTGGGCGGCCTGGACCTTGCGGACACCCTCGACGACCCGGCTCAGGTAACGGCGCAGGTCGCCGGCCGCATCCGGCCAGGGGGCCGAGGGTGGGCCGTGTCCGGGAACGACGCGCGCCGCCGGTACCGCGGCCAGAGCGTCGAGGGTGCGCAGCCAGCCGAGGACCGACCCGTCGATGGCCGGCGCCCGCTCCATGAACAGCAGGTCCCCGGCCCACAATGTCTTCGTCTGCCGGTCGAGCACCGTCAGATCGTTGTCGGTGTGGGCCACCGGCCACGCGACGAGGTCGAGCACGCGCCCTCCCAGATCGAGTTCCAGGCGGTCGGAGACCACGAGGGTCGGCGGGATGATCCGGACCTCCGCGGCGGCGGCGGCACCGACCGCGGCGTCGAACGCCTGCCGGTAATGTTCCCCGCGCGCCGCCAGGGCCGCCTGGAGGTTGCCGTGGGCGACGAAATCGGGCTGGTCGGACAGGAAGGCTGCGTTTCCCAGAATGTGGTCCGGGTGCATGTGGGTGTTGACGACGTAGCGGATGGGCCGGTCGGTGTGGACGCGGATCGCCTCACGCAAACGATGTCCCATAACCGGCGAGCCGCCGCTGTCGATCACGGCGACGGCGTCGTCCCCGACGACGAACCCGCAGTTGGCGATGTCCCCGGCGTTGGCCGCGTCGGTTTCCTCGTGGCGGCCGGCGTGCACGAACACACCGGGGGCGACCTCGAACACGGGCAGGGGATCGGCCGGCGCCGGGGCCGCCCAGAGCAGCCAGACGAACAGCCAGACGCCGGCCAGCGCCGTGTGCGCGGACAGCCGAAGGGCGGTGAGCGCGGACGGCTGGAGGAACGTGGCCGCAGCAGCCATCGTCCGGTCCTGCATTGTGTTCAATCGCGCAAGTATGAAACCGCCCTGGCGGGGGCGGCAACCGGGCAAAGGTGTTTGTGCGGCGCACCGTCGAAGGCCAGCCAGCCGACGCTGACGGCGGGGGCGAACCATCCCGTGCGCTCCCGCAAGGTCGGCGCCACCGGCAGATGCGCCTCGAAGTCCCGGTAGGCCGACCCCCGGCGTTCGGCCAGACGCCGCACCAGGAACCGGCCAACCCCGGCGCCGACGAGCGGCGGGGCGTCCGCCGTCAGGCCCCGCGACAGCACCTGATCGAGCGCGTCCTCGATCCGGCGGAGCTGGCGTTCCGCGAGATGGCCGGCGAGGCGGCGGGCCTGCGGGAGGCCGTCCGGCTCCAGGTCGTCGCCGACCATCCGCAGCAGGCGCCGCGCGCTGGCAGCGACGCTCTGGTCGCGTCCGTCCGCCGTCGGGTGCTGGTCGGCGCCCTCCGGCAGTGTCCCGGTCAGGCGGTGAACGTCGGCCATGGTCGCGAACAGCTCCGCCATCAGCGCGCGCTGGCTTCCGCCATAGGGAACGGTGCGGGCGACCGCCATGACCGGGGTGCGCGCGACGCCCGTGTAGACCAGCTCGCCGCTGTCCAGCCGCTCGGCGTCGGAATAGCCGGCATGGAGCGGACCGCCGCCGACGAGCGGGACGATGTCGGTCGTGGTGCTTCCGACATCCAGCAGGACGCCGTCTCCGCCCGCCGCGGCCACCAATGCGGTGGCGTACCAGTTGGCGGAGGCCACCGCCTCCGCGCAGTCGGGCACGGCATCGACCAGCACCAGCCCGCGGGGGCCGGCGAAGACGCGGAGCGTCGCGGCGGGCAGGGCGGACCGCATCGTGGCGGCGATGCGGCGCACGCCGTCCGCACGGTCGTCGAACAGGTCCGCCAACTCCCCGGTCATCGTCGCGGCGACCCGTTGCGGTTGGCCCCAACGGGCAACCACCGCCGCGACGGCCTGCTCCAAGCGGTCGAGGCCCAGCCAGAGCGGGCAGGGCCACTGGTCGAGGTCGCGGAGCATCCCCGTTTCGTCGAACAGGGCGGCCTTCAGATGCGCTCCGCCGATATCCAATCCGATCAACGCGCCGCCATCCATGGCTCACCCCTCAAGCGTCAATAGGACCGGTTCGATGCGCGTCACCGGCTGCGGCGGGACCGGCGGGTCACGCGCCAGATCCAGCACCGCGGCGGCGACGTTCAACCCCGTTGCGCGCCGCAACCCCACATAGGAGGTGGTGAGGCGCGGGTTGACCTCGATGATCGTCGGCCCGTCGGTACCGATGATGACATCGACGCCCACGCACCCGAATAGGCCGGGCAGCGCCGCCGCAACGCCCTGCGCGAGGTCCGAGAGGTCGGGGGACCAAGCCATCCCGCCGACAATCCCCCCGCCGTAGGAAAAGCGGCAGCCGGACAGCGAAACGTTCTGGCGGTTGGCGGAAAGCGGCCAGGCTCGGCCATCGCGGCAGAGCATCGACAGGCTGGCCGGCGTGCCGGGCTGGAAGGGCTGCGCCACGAAGCCGCTCCGATCCGCCTCGGCCAGCCAGCCCTGCCAGTCGGCATGGTCGCGGATCAGCCGCGTGTCGATGCATCCGGCCCCGTCGTCGGGCTTGACGACCCAGGGGCCGCCGCCCGGCGGGGCGTCCACACCGACCTGCCAGACCGGGACGACGGGCAGCCCGGCCGCCGCCAGCACGGCCGTGGTTGCCGCCTTGCTGGACGTGACGGCCACCGCGTCGGTGCGGCTGTTGAGCAGGCGGCGTCCGCCGGCTTCGACCATGCGGCTGAAACGCTCCAGCGCGCCGTCCGTCTCGGGAGCGATCGGCCAGACGGCGTCGGCCTGCCGGGCGAGGTCCTCCCAAAGCGACCAGGACTCGCGCGGGTCGGTGATGGTTATGCTGCGCATGGGGGAGGCGAGCGGCAGAAGGCGGGCGTCGCGGGTGACCGTCACCGCCACCTCCGGCACCTCCAGCAGGTCGGCCAGCAGGGCGTGGAGCATCAGATCGCCCTCGCGGGCGAGGCTGGCGGGGATGGCGGCGTCCGGCGGCATGCCGCCGCCGGTCACGAACTCGACAACCAGGATGCGCATGCCGTCCGTCACCATGCAGCCGAGGGAGTGGGCAATGTTCCACGTCGTTCCGGTGATCGACCTGAGGGACGGCGGCGTGGTGCACGCCCGTCGCGGCGACCGGGGCCGCTACCCGCCGCTGCGCTCGTCGCTCTGTGACGGCAACGACCCGGTGGCGGTGGTCGGCGGCCTGCTCCGCCGGCATCCCTTCCGCGTCGTCTACGCCGCCGACCTCGACGCCATCCAAGGCACCGGCGACAACCGGCCGGCGCTGGCGCGGTTGAAGGCCGCCTTCCCCGACGTCGGATTTTGGGTCGATGCCGGGTTCCGCGACGCCGACGCGGTGCGCGGCTTCGTCGCGTCGGGGCTCGGTGACGCGGTGATCGGCAGCGAAAGCCTGGAGGGGCTGGCGCCGCTGGCCGCGCTGACGGCCGATCCGGCCTGGGAACGGGTGATCCTCTCGCTCGACTTCCGCGACCGCTTCGTCGGGCCGCTGGACCTGCCGGACCGTCCCGACCTGTGGCCGCAGCGGATCATCGCCATGACCCTGGCCCGCGTCGGCTCGGGCGAGGGGCCGGACTGGAGTCGCCTCGCCGAGATCGGCCGGGCCAAGCCGCAGGCCAGCCTGTTCGCCGCCGGCGGTGTGCGCAACGGTGACGACCTCCGTGACCTTGCAGCCCGCGGCAGCGCCGGCGCCCTGGTGGCGACGGCGCTGCACGACGGTCGTATCGGCGGTGCGGAACTGGCGGCCCTGTCCCGATAAGCCGGTCACGCGGCGAAGGGGTGCTTCACCTTGTCCTTCTGGCTCATGAGATCCTGCGCGCTCGGGAAGCTGGCGACCGCGCGTTCGATGGCCTCCTTGGTGGCGCGGTAGTTGTAGTCCTGGATCTTGGCGTTGTCCTTGGCCTCCCAGTGGATGAAGACGCCGACGCAGATGAAGATGTTGTCGATCTCGTCCTGCGGGATGGTGCCTTCCGACACGCAGTCGGCCACGGCCTTGGCGACGGCGTGCTGGGCGGGGCCGAACATCTGCACCGCCTGTTCCGCACCCTTGATGGTGACCTTGTTGAACAGGATGGTCGCCGGCTTGCACATCAGGTTGGGTGCGACGACGGCGAGGAGGGCGGTAAAGCCGTCCTTGTTGTTGGTCAGCGCGTTGCAGAAGGCCGTTTCCACGGCGCTGCCGCGCGGTCCCATGATCAGGTCGATGTGGGCGACCTCGTTCCCATCACCGACCAGCGATTCACCGACGAGCACGCGGTTGATCTTCGTGGACTGTCCTCCCCACATCGGCATGTCCTCTCTCCCTAGTGTTTCCGGCGTTCTTCGTGGAGCGCGTCTTTTCGAAGAACATCCGTTATGACGGGCGGCTGCGGGGATTGCATGAGCCAGAACGCAAGGAGGCAACCCACGACAATATCCGCGGTCGTTCCCGGGTTGACGCCATTGTATTTGAGGTCCCGGTCCAGTTCCGCCAAGCGCGATCGCGTTAGCGTGAATGCACGATCCGGGCCTGCGTTTTCCCTCAATTCCGAAGCCCGTGCGCGTAACCATTCAGAACGATCCCGCCCGTATTTTCGGATGACATGGCTGTCGGGCAGCGTGGCGAGGAATTCGACATAAATCATTTCCGTGGCCTGCTCGAAATCCGCCCCGGCCGTCAGCCATCGCCGCAGGTTCGGCACGCCGGTGTCGAAGACGTCCGCGAAGCTCGTCGCGTATTGCCGGGCGATGCTGTCGCGGTCCTGCGCCTCCCGCATGGCGTCGAGCAGAGTCACCCGCGGCGGGGCGTGCACGTCCGCCCCCTCCACACGGCCCAGACCGGCGGGCTCGGCCAGCGCGATGGCCTGGAAGGCCAACTCCGCGTCCTCTACGGTCAGAGTGGCGAGGACATGGCGCACCCGGTCGCGCAAGGGGGCGTCGCCGGTCGTCAGCGCGGCTTGGGCCAGCGGTGCGGCCAGCAGCAGGATGCCGAGGTTGGTGTTGCAGCCGACGACCGCGCGTGTGGCGCAGACGGCGGCGTGCAGACGTTCGCCGACGCTCAACCCAGGCCGTGCGAGGATGGGCGCGGTCGCCTCGGCGCTGGCGAGAAACTGGGCAACGGTCATGCCGTGCCCCTCGGCATGGATGTGGACGTTTCCGGGCTTCAGCGCGCGCAGTTCCAGATGGCAGGCGGCGCGGTAGGCGCCGGCCACGCCGGAGGCCGGGTCGGGGGGGATCGGCGCCCAGTCGATCATGCGCCCACCGATCATGCGCCCACCCGCTCGACGAAGTCGGCGGCTAGGGCATCGGCGATGTCCACCGCGCTGACCCGCTGCAAGCCCTGCCACGCCGGCATGCTGTTGACCTCCAGCACCAGCCAGCGACCCGTGCGGTCTTGAATCAGGTCGACGCCGGCATAGCTTGCGCCGACCGCCGCGGCGGCGCAGACGGCGAGCGCGGCGGGCTCGTCGTCGTTGGGCGCGGCCTCGCAGTTCGCCCCCTGATGGACGTTGGTGATCCAGCTCCGCCCATGTCGGATCATCGCGGCGACCGCCCGACCGCCCACCACGAAGACGCGGCGGTCCCGCCACGCGCCTTCGCTCCGCGGCGGGATGAAAGGCTGGAGGTAGTAGACGCCGCCGACCGCTTCGGCGTCGGGCAGCGCGTCGGGCCCGTCCAACCGTTGCAGGCCGCGCCCCTGCGCGCCGAACAGCGGTTTCAGCACGTGGTCGGGCGCATCGTCGAGGATGTACCGGGCCGGCTCGGCCTCCTGCACGGCAAGGGCCGGCGGGGTGGGTAGGCCGGCGCGGCCCAGCAGGAAGCTCGTCATGCTCTTGTCCACGCAGCGCTCGATGGCCCGCGCGTCGTTGCAGACCGGTACCCCGAGGTCGCCCAGCGCGTGGAGCACGCCGAGGCGCAGCGTCACCTGCTCGAAGCTGCCCTGGCCGACCGCGCGGACGAACACGCCCGCCGGCAGCGTGTCCTGGAAGCCGGGGATCAGCAAGCCGGTCGCCGTGTGGCCGACGGCGATCCCGGTGCGCCGCGGCGAGACGCAGCGGCAGGACAGGCCGCGCGCCTCGATGGCCCGAACCAGCCGCGGTGTGTGCCAGTCGGGCCGCTCGGTGAGGATCAGGGCGGTGCGCTCACCGGACATCGCGGAACGAGCGCTCCACGAGGTCCGGCGCCAGGGTTCCGCCGTGGAAGCTGCGCCCGCTGTCCAGGGCGGTGACGGTCACGCGTGCCGGGCTGAACAGCGTGGAATCGATGGCGTAGAAGTCCCCCTTCGCCGCCGCGAAGATCTCCGCGAAGGGGCGCCCATGGTCCCGCGAGGCGGCGGAGGGCAGGCGGCGTGCCAAATCCTCCGCCGCGTCGTCCGGGCCGGTGACGTGCAGATGGACCGTGCCGCCATAGAGGATCGCGTCGTTGGTCCGGCCCATCGCGGTGAGGAAGCCGCCGCCCGGCGGGGGTAGCGGCGCCATGCCGATGCCGTCGACGACTTGGTCGAGCGGGAAGCCGAGGGCGTGCAGCTTGTGCAGAGCGACCTCCAGCACGCGGGCGACGACCTGGGTGGTTCCGGCGAGGCTCTGGGTCGGGGTGAGGACCAGGGTCAGCCGGTCCGCGGCGACGCCGCAGGTGGTGGCGATGTGGACGATCAGTTCGGCGGGCGGCACCGCCGTCGCCTCCATGACGAAGGCCGCCGCGTCGGCCGTGTCGCGGTAGGCCAGCTCGTCGAACAGTGCCTCCTGCCGGGCCAGCGCGCGGCCGGGGCCGGAGCCCAGCGCGAAGAAGGCGCCCTTGCCGCTGCCGTGGCTGAGGCTCCAGCCGGCATACTGGCTGCCGAGGCAGGCGAGGACCGGCTGCGCGCTGTGGACGGTGACGCCGAACGGCCAGGACGGCGGGCCGGGGACCGTTCCCCAGGGCACCGGGCCGAACGCCACCCGGCCAAGGCCGCCCATGCACAGTTCGGCGATGCGCCGCCCGGCCTCCAGCCCGCCGGGATGGCTAATTCCAGCATCGACGACGCTGGCCCCGTCGACCTTCTGGACGCCGAGACGGAGCACCGGGGCATCGGCCACCAGTCGTTCGACCAACGGCGCCGACAGCGCAGCGAGGCTTGGGCGCGGATCGGACGGCGTTCTCGTGGTCATGGCTGCATCTCCATCGCGGCGGGGGTTGCCAGTTCGCGTTGCCGCCGTTCGGCATGACGCCGTGCCGCGGTGGCGCTAGGGCCCTCCCCAAACACCGTGCAGACCGGCTCGTCGCGCCCGATGGTGACCGGCCCCACTGGCCGGTCCGCGGTCCAGGCCGGCCAACGCCGGCCCGCCTCGATCCGGGTGGCGGCGTCGGCGTAGAGCACCGTTGCCGCCCGGCATCCCGACAACACCGGTGGACGGTCGGGCAGGCGCCCGGCGCAGGCATCCAGATGGAGGCCAAGCAAGGGCGGCATCGGCGGGCGGTCGAAGACATCCAGCGTTGCACCCGGCCGCGGGTTGATCTCCAACAGATGAAGGTCCGGCCCAGTCACCAGGAAATCGGCGCTGTTCAATCCGACCAGTTCGAATGCGACCGCAAGACGGCTAATCATAGTGGGCAAGGTCCGGGTCCACTGCTCCGGACAGCGCCACGGCCCGGCGGCACCGCCGTAGCGGTAGGGGCTTTCCCTGGTCGGCGCGGTCCATTGTCGGCTCAGCCCGACGGTGACCGCGCGGTTGCCGTCCGCGAGGAAGAGGACCGACACGGGATGGCCGGCGACGCGGCGCTGGATGTACCACCCTGGCTTGGCCTCGGCTAATGATGCGGGAATGACATGTGCGCCTCCGCTGCCGCCGATCCGCTTCAGCAGATGGGAGTCGGGTGACCCATTCACGGTCAGCGCGACCGGAGGATGGGAGATGCCGAGCCGGTGCAGGGTTGCGGCGAAGCGGAACGGGTCCTTGACGCGCGCCACCACCTCGGGCCGGTTGCCCATCAGCGGCCGGTCCTCCGCGAGGTGCGCCAGCAGCGCCGGATCGTCTTCGAAACCGGCGCCGTAGACCAGCGGCAAGCCGCGCAGGTCCGCCCGCGCCAGGGCGTCCCGAAGGGTGGCGGATTCCAGGCGCAGACCTTTGGCGGGCAGGCGCAGGCAGGGCCCGGCAAGTTGTCCGGTGTCCAGATCGCCGAACAAATCGATGGCCGCCGGCCGCCGGCCGGCGCGGCGGGCAGCGGCGGCGAGCGCCCGCGCCGACAGGGCCGCGACGACGATGTCCGGCCTCTCCGCCACCGGTTTCGCCACCGCCTCAGCCGACGATCTGGCGGGCGGCGTCGTAGGCATCGCAGAAATCCAGATACACCGCCGTCTTCGCTGCGGCGAGACGAGTCAGCAGGGCGTGCTGCACCCGGAACTTGACCGCGCCGACCGCCAGCGCGCCGACGCCGACGCCGCGTCCGCCGGGAAGCGGCGTGCCGTTGTCCTTGGGGCCGACCCCTTCGATCCCGGGCGGCGGAACCGCGTTGATGTCCGCCGCGACCAGCAGGCGCCCCGCCGCGGCGAGGTTGCGCGCGGACAGGATCTGCACGCCGGCCCGCCCGCAGCCGAACACCACCTCGGCATCGGCGAGCAGCGCCTCCCGGGCCGCGTCGTCGGGAGCGTCGGCGCAGGCGAGTTCCACCCCGAAGCGCCGCCGGAACTCGGCGGCCTTCGGCTCCACGCCCGACAGGCCGCGGTGGCTGACCAGTGTGACGTGCGCACCGGCGAGGGCCGCGATCACGGCGGCGATTCCGCCGACCACGCCGGTTGCGCCGAACACCTTGAGATTTAGCCCCTTGATCCCGTCCGGATGGCTGCGGCGCAGGGCGCGCTCGACGACGGCGACCATGGCGCCGGCCGTCGTGAAGGCGCCCGATGGA
Source organism: Azospirillum sp. P4_B5 (assembly GCF_056402275.1). Classification (NCBI taxonomy): domain Bacteria; kingdom Pseudomonadati; phylum Pseudomonadota; class Alphaproteobacteria; order Rhodospirillales; family Azospirillaceae; genus Azospirillum; species Azospirillum sp. P4_B5. Next base: position 61,535 of record NZ_JBFUHT010000020.1, on the reverse strand, counting down.
TCGACCATGACCGATATGGTGAAGGGTGCGAACATGGCCTTGCGGGCGGCGTCCATCATGTCGAGCGCCAGGACCGCGTCGCGCCCGCCGATGAACAGCCCGGTGCGCGCCGCGTTCGCCGGGTCGCGGGAGAACATCGCGTCCTGGGTGATGCCGGTGACCTCCTCCAGCGCGACGCCGGTGTAGGGGAACAGCGGCCCCATGCCAGCGTCCGCCGCCATGTTGACGTCGAAGGCGCTGACGTGCTTCAGCGGCGTCAGCATGTGCAGAACGTAGGGTGCGGCCATCGCGCGCCTCCCGCTTGGCTCGGGTGTGAGGGGTCAGGAGGCCCGCAGCACCACCCGGTCGGTGGTGGATTCCAGCGTCGCGCCGTCGTTGCGGCCACGGGCCAGATGGAAGTCCAGCGCGGACCCCGCCCAGCGGCGCCGGGCTTCCGCCAGCAGGGCTTCGGCCCGCCGGGCATCGCCGACGATGGCGAAGCCGGTCGGCCCCCAGGACGTCTGTCCGACGCCGGGAATGCCCTCGGCCTCCAGCCACGCCAGCGCGTCGGCTACCAAAGGGCTGGTGAAGCGCCCGCCTTGGACCGGGGCGAAATGGTCGCCCACCGTGCGTTGCAACTCGCCCACCGCCCGCCCGAAACGGTCGGCGTCGCCCTCGATCAGCGCCGGAAGGGCCGCCATGACGATCAGGCGGCACAAATGCCCAGCCCGCTCCGCGGGAAAGGGCGGCAGCGCCTTGAAGGCCTGCAACTCGGCGGTGCCGTGCAACCCCTGGCCGTCGCGGTGCAGGATCAGCAACACGCGCCAGGATTCTGGAAAGGGCAGACGCGCGACGATGGGCGGCGGCGCATCGCCCGGCCCTCGGCCACCGTCCAGGATGACGCCGCCATTCTCGAAGGCGCCGATCCCGATGCCGGAACGGGCGCCACGCTCCAGCTCCGCGGCGAGGCGGCGCACCGTCGAAGGCCGGCCGTGCAGATGCGCGAGCGCGGTGCCGACCGCCAGACCGAGCTGGGTGCCGGACCCCAGCCCGACATGCTCGGGAATGGCCTCTTCCACCGTCAGTTCGGCACGGGCGGGCCAGCGGAAACGATCGCAGACCGCCTGCGCGGCCTTCAGCGCGCGCTCCGCCGACGGGCCGCTCGCGCAGAGGCGGTCGGACGGGCGTGCCCGCAGCGTCGTCGCCATCCCGTCGAGCGTCAGGCCCAGACTGCCGAAACGGCGGCCCAGACCGCCGTTCATGTCGAGAAACCCCAGATGCAACCGCGCGGGCGCCGTAACCCGCACCTCCCTGACTTCATCGACGCCGAGTGGCATGAGGACCTCACTCGCTTAAGGAAAGTTGCGTCGTTCTTTTGGTCATGATAGTCTTGCATCAAAAAAAGACCCCGATCCAATAGTATATACCTCTTCGGGGTGAGGACTGTTCGGTCGCTTCGGGGAGGAAGACATGACCGCGGTTCAGGAAACCACCTATTCCGATACGGAAATCGTTGAGCGGCTGCAGCAAATATTGCCGCGGTGGCGGTTCGAGGACGGCTGGATCCGGCGGAAGTACAAGACGAACAGTTGGAAGGGCACCCTGATGGTGATCAACGCGGTCGGCCATCTGGCCGAGGCCGCGTGGCATCACCCGGACCTCACCGCCTCCTACGCCTGGGTCGAGGTGCGGCTGAAGACCCACACGGCCAAGGGCATCACCGACAAGGATTTCGACCTCGCCCGCAAGATCGAGGAGGTCGTCCAATGGCAGCCCGCCCGTGACGGCGGCGCGCTGGAGGGAACGCCCAAGGACGATCCGCGCTTCGCCTACATCAAGTACGACTGACGGCATGGCGAGCGACCGGCCAGTCCATCCCGCCGTCCGCCCCGTCGTCCATCGAGACGTCGTGTGCCCGTTCTGCGGCCTCGGCTGCGACGACCTGACCGTCGAGGAAGAACCGCCGTCGACGCTGACGGTGCGCTCCACCGATTGCCCGGTCGCGCGCGAGCGCTATTCCCGCACGCCGGCGGCCGAACCGCCGCGCGTCGCGGGCGTCCCGGTGCCGCTGGCGGAGGCGGTGGACGCCGCGGCGGCGGTGCTGGGCGCGGCGCAGGCGCCCCTGGTGGCTGGTCTCGGCTCCGATGTCGATGGCGCGCGGGCCGCCCTGTCGCTTGCCGAACGGCTGGGGGCGGTGGTCGATCACGCGCTGTCCGACGGGTTGTACCGAAATCTGGCGGTGCTTCAGCGCACGGGCTGGATCGCGACGACCCTGGCCGAGCTGCGCAATCGCTGCGACCTGCTGCTGGTGACCGGACCGGACCCGGCGACTCTCCACCCGCGCCTCTTCGAGCGCTGGGTGACGCCCGCGCCGGCCTTCCAGGCGCCGCCGTCGCGGGAGGTGGTGTTCCTGTGCGGAGAGCCGCTGGACACCACGCGGGCTGTGCTCTCGGGTCTTCCCGTCACGGTGCTGGCCGGTGACCCCGCGAAGATTGGGGACGCGGCGGCGGCGCTGGCGGCAGCCGTGGCCGATCCATTCCGTGCCTCGGGAGCCGCGGGCCTTGCGGCCGGCGACATCGCCGCCCTGGCGGAGCGGGTGGTGACGGCGCGCTACGCGGTCGTGGCCTGGGCCGCCGCCGCCTTCGAGGGGCCGCACATCGACTTGACGGTGGAGCGGCTGGTCCACCTCGTGCGCGAGGTGAACCGGCACACCCGCTGCGCCGGCCTGCCGTTGGCCGGGCACGACAATGTGGTTGGGGTCAATCAGGTCTGCACGTGGCAATTCGGCGTGCCGCTGCGCATGTCGCTGGCCGGAGGGACACCGTTGCACGATCCCCACCGCTTCGCCTGGGCGCGCTATGCGGAGGTAGCGGACACCGTCGTCTGGGTGTCCGCCTTTCGGCCCGAGGTGCCCACCTTTCCCGCGGGGCAGACGGTCGTCGCGCTGGCCCCGCCAGGAACGGCCTTTGCCGACGAGCCGGCGGTGTTCATTCCCGTCGGCACGCCGGGCATCGACCACCCGGCCCATGTCTTCCGCAGCGACACGGTGGTCGCCCTGCGCGCGCGGGGCCTCATCGATCGTGGCTTGCCGGACGCCGCGACCGTGCTGAAGGCCATCGCCGCCGCCCTGCCTCAGGAGAGCCCGCCATGTTGATGAAGCTCGCCGGGGCGCGCCTTTACGACCCCGCCAACGGCCGTGACGGCGCGGTGGGCGACCTGTTCGTCCAGGACGGGCGGATCGTCGCCGATCCCGATCCCGGCGCCGCGCCGGACGAGGTCCATGACCTGTCCGGGCGGGTCGTGATGGCCGGCGCCATCGACATCCACAGCCACATCGCCGGCGGAAAGGTCAACATCGCGCGCCTGCTGATGGCGGAGGAGCATCGCGCGGTGGAAGGGGCTTGCGGCTGCGGTGTTGGCCTCGCCACCCCGTCCACCCACGACACCGGCTGCCGCTACGCCCAGATGGGCTACACGGCGGCCTTTGAGCCGGCGATGCTGCCGAGCAACGCCCGCCACGCGCATCTGGAGATGGCGGACATCCCGCTGATCGACACCGGCGGCTATCTGGTGCTGGGCAACGACGACCTGCTGCTGGAGCTTCTCGCCTCCGGGGCCGGGGAAGCGGCGGTGGCCGATTACGTCGGCTTCATGTTGAACGCCACGCGCAGCCTCGCCGTCAAGGCGGTGAATCCCGGCGGCATCAACGCCTTCAAGTACAACCAGCGCCGCCTCGACGTGGACGAGAACGGTCCCTTCCACGCCATCACGCCGCGCCGCATCCTCACCGCCCTGGCCGGGGCGGTGCAGCGGCTGGGCATCCCGCATCCGCTGCACCTGCATGGCTTCAACCTCGGCGTGCCGGGCAACGTCGAGGCGACGCTCGACAGCATCGCGGCGGTCGATGGCCTGCGTCTCCACCTCACCCACGTCCAGTTCCATGCCTACGGCGCGGAGGGCGACCGGAAATTCTCCTCCGCCGCCGCGCGCGTGGCCGAGGCGGTCAACCGCCGACCCAACATCTCGGTGGATGTCGGGCAGATCATGTTCGGCCAGACGGTGACGGCCTCGGCCGACACCATGGCGCAGATGAACAACGCCGGGCTCGCCCACCCGAAGAAATGGGTGATGATGGACATCGAATGCGACGCCGGCTGCGGCGTCGTGCCCTTCCGTTATCGCGACAAGGCCTTCGTCAACGCGCTGCAATGGGCGATCGGGCTGGAGCTGTTCCTGCTGATCGAGGACCCCTGGCGCGTCTTCCTCACCACCGACCACCCGAACGGCGCGCCCTTCACCAGCTATCCCGAGCTGATCCGCCTGCTGATGGACCGCGATTACCGCCTCGCCCGGATGGCGGAACTGCACCCGGCGTTGCCGGAGCACACCATCCTGGGGTCGCTGACGCGCGAGTATTCGCTGGGCGAGATCGCCACCATGACCCGCGCCGCCCCGGCGCGCATCCTGGGCCTGACCGACCGCTGCCATCTCGGTCCGGGGGCGGTCGCCGACATCACCGTCTACACCGACCGGCCGGACCGTCGCGCCATGTTCGAGACGCCGGACCTCGTCTTCAAGGACGGCCGGCTGATCGTCCGCGACGGCGTGGTGGTGGCGTTCCTCCAGGGGCGCACGCATGTGGTCGAGCCCGCCTACGATCCGACGATCGAATCCTGGATGGCGCGCCGCTTCGACGAGCGCATGGGCCAGCGGCTGACGCATTTCCGCATTGCGGACGAGGAGATCCGCGGCGGCACCGGCCTGGTCCGCCATGCGTGTCAGCCGGGGGCTTTCTGATGCGGCTCAACGGCGTCCACATCGAGGACACCTTCGCCGAGGCTTTTCCCATGCTCGGCACGCGGCTGGTGATCACCGCCGACACGCCGGACTGGGTGCAGGCGGCGGTGGTCAGCATGACGGGCTTCGCCACCTCGGTCATCGCCTGCGGCTGCGAGGCGGCAATGGAACGCGTGTTGCCACCCGATGAAACCCCGGACTCGCGGCCCGGCGCTGCCGTTCTGCTGTTCGCCATGTCGAAGGCGGAACTGGCGAAGCAGGTGGCGCGCCGCGTCGGGCAGTGCGTGATGACCTGCCCCGGAACGGCCTGCTACGCGGGACTGCGGGAGGGCGCGGCGATCCCGCTCGGCAACGCGCTGCGCTATTTCGGCGACGGCTGGCAGATCGCCAAGCGGGTTGGAACCCGCCGCTATTGGCGCATCCCGGTCATGGATGGCGAGTTCCTGTGCGAGGCGGCCACCGCGGCGGTGGAGGGAGTCGGCGGCGGCAACTTCATCATCCTTGCGGCGGACCGCCGCGCCGCGCTGGCGGCGGCGCAGGCCTCGGTCCTGGCGATCCGTGACGTGCCGGGCGCCATCCTGCCCTTTCCCGGCGGGGTGGTCCGTTCCGGCTCCAAGATCGGCGGCAAGTACAAGGGGATGATCGCCTCCACCAACACCGCCTTCTGCCCGACCCTGCGCGCGGCGGTGCCGGCGTCTCTGGTGCCGGAGGGGGTGGAGTCCATCCTTGAACTGGTCATCGACGGGGTGAGCGAGGCGGCGGTCGCCGCCGCCATGCGCGCGGGCATCGCCGCCGTGGCGGAACTCGGCGCCGCGGGTGGCGTGGTGTCGGTCACCGCCGGCAATTACGGCGGCAAGCTCGGCCGCTACCAGTTCCGCCTGCATGAGGTGATGGCATGAGCGGCATTGTCCTCACCACGCGCGATCCTTCCGGTCCGCCCATCGACATGACCGGCGTGCTGCCCGAACGGCTGACCTCTGGCGGGCGGAAGGCGCTGGCCGGGCTGATGCTGGTCCGCGGGCGGGCGCGCCATCGGCTGGATGCGCTGTTCGCTCTGGAGGACGGCGGCCCTTCCGGTACCCTGATCCTGCGTCCCGGCGGCGCCGTGCTTGACGGGGTAGGGACGGGCATGACCGCCGGGGACATCCGGGTCGAGGGGGATTGTGGCGCTTATGCCGGCAGCGCCATGCGCGGCGGCACGCTGACCGTCGCGGGGAACTGCGGTGCCTTCGCCGCCGCTGGGATGGCCGGCGGGAACCTGCGCGTCGCGGGCGATGCCGGCGATTTCCTGGGGGCGCCGCTGGCCGGCGGCACGCGCGGCATGAGCGGCGGCTCCGTCGTCGTCATGGGCAACGCCGGCGACCGCGTCGGCGAGCGGATGCGGCGGGGCCTGATCGCCGTCCACGGGCGTGTGGGGAGCCTGTGCGGCGCCCGGATGATCGCCGGGACGATCGTCGTCGGCGCTGGTTGCGGCTCCGATCCGGGGCAGGCCATGCGCCGCGGCTCCATCCTGCTGCCCCGGGCGCCGGAAGCCGTTCCGTCCGGTTTCGTCGATGGCGGCATGAACGACTGGCTGTTTCTGGACCTGATGCGGAAGGAGCTGATCGATGACGGGGCATGGCCCAGTGGATTCCCAACCGCCGGAACCCGTGCCCGGCGCCTTATCGGCGACCGGTCGGCCGGAGGGATCGGAGAGGTGCTTATCCTGTCAGAAGGGTAGCGGGCGCCCTCCTGTGATCCGGGCCGCCGCCCTTCTGACCGTCGCCGCAACGCTCCTGCTCGGGACTCCGGCATGGGGCGCCGATCCGCTGGTGGTCCGCATCGGCTATCTGACCCGCGCGGAGGAGCCGCGGATTCCCCAGACCTTCCTCGAACCGGTGTCGGAGGACGAGGGTCTCCAGGGCGCCCGCCTCGCCATCGCCGACAACAACACGACCGGGCGGTTCCTCAACCAGCGCTTCGATCTGGTCGAGGTGACGGTGCCGGAGGACGGGCGCGTCGAGGACGCCGTGCGCGACCTCGCCGGGCAGGGGGTGCGCCTGCTCGTCGCCGACCTGAAGGAGGACGCCCTGCTCGCCGCGGCGGCGGCGCCCGAGGCGGCCGACATGCTGATCTTCAACACCCGAGCCCCGGACGACGACCTGCGCAACGAGCGCTGCCGCGCCAACCTGCTGCATGTCACGCCCAGCCGGCGGATGCAGGCCGACGCCCTGGCGCAGTATCTCGCCGCGCGGAAATGGATGAACTGGCTGCTGGTGGTCGGGCGGACTCCGCAAGACGTCGCCTACGCCGACGCGATCCGCGCCGCCGCCAAGCGCTACCGCGCCAAAATCGTCGAGGAGAAGCGCTGGACCTTCGAGGACGCGAACCGCCGCGTCGACACCGGCCATGTCACCGTGCAGTCGGAGATCCTCACCTTCACCCAGGGCACCGAGCACGACGTGCTGGTCGTCGCCGACGAGGCGGACGGGTTCGGCGAGTATCTGCTGTACCAGACGTGGCTGCCCCGCCCGGTCGTCGGCACCCATGGGCTCGTCCCGACGGCATGGTCGCGCGTGCATGAGCAGTGGGGGGCGACGCAGATCCACAGCCGCTTCGAACGGCAGGCCGGGCGCTGGATGCGTCCGCGCGACTACACCGCCTGGATGGCCGTCCGCGCGGTGGGCGAGGCGGCGACGCGCACCAAGTCCGCCGACCCCGCGGCGCTCGCCGCCTTCGTGCGCGGCCCGGACTTCACCCTGCCGGCCTTCAAGGGGCAGGGGCTGACCTTCCGCGAGTGGGACGGGCAGCTTCGGCAGCCGGTGCTGCTGGCCGGGCCGCGGGTGCTCGTCTCGGTGTCGCCGCAGCCGGGCTACCTGCACCAATTCTCGGAACTCGACACGCTCGGCGACGATCGCCCGGAAAGCCGGTGCCGCAACCGCTGAGAAGAGCCCCGGCAGGGGGCAACCATGGGAGGGAATGTCATGTCGTTAACCGGAGGAACCGCCCGGATCGGCGCGTTAGCGCTGCTGGGCTTGGCCGTTGCCCAGCCCGCGCAGGCGGACACCATCTTCGTGTCGAACGAGAAGAGCAACACCGTCTCGGTGGTCGACGGCGGCAAGCTGCAGGTAGTCGCCACGATCAAGGTCGGCCGCCGGCCGCGCGGCATCACCTTCAACGAGGACATGACGCAGATCTTCGTCTGCGTCGGCGACGACAACCGGATCGACGTCATCGACCTCGCGACCCAGAAGGTGGTCGACCGGTTGCCGTCCGGTCCCGATCCGGAACTGTTCGTCCTGGACCCGCAGGGGCACCGGCTCTACGTCGCCAACGAGGACGACAACATGGTCTCGGTGGTGGACATCGGAGCCAAGAAGATCATCGGCGAGATCCAGGTGGGGGTGGAGCCGGAGGGCATGGGCGTCAGCCCGGACGGCAAGATCCTGGTGAACACGTCCGAGACGACGAACATGGCCCATTTCATCGACACGGAGTCGCACAAGATCATCGACAACGTGCTGGTCGATGCGCGCCCGCGCGTCGCCCAGTTCACCGGGGACGGGCGGTTCGTCTGGGTGTCGTCGGAGGTCGGCGGGACGGTCAGCGTCATCGACGCGGCTTCGCGCAAGCTCGTCCACAAGATCAGCTTCGCGGTCCAGGGTGTGCCGCGCGAATCCATCCAGCCGGTCGGCATCCAGCTGACCAGCGACGGGCAGCGGGCCTTCGTCGCCCTGGGCCCGGCCAACCGGGTCGCCGAGATCGACGCCAAGACCTACGAGGTGAAGCGCTACCACCTCGTCGGCCAGCGCGTCTGGAATCTGGCGCTGTCACCGGACGAGAAGCGCCTCTACACGACGAACGGCGTCAGCAACGACATGTCGGTGATGGACCTGGAGCGCGGCCGGGTCGTGAAGTCGATCGCGGTCGGCGGTGCGCCCTGGGGCGTGATCGTCAAGCCGTGACCTTGTAGCCCTCTCCCCTCTGGGGAGAGGGTGGCCCGAAGGGCCGGTGAGGGGGATGTGCGTAACGGAATGTCCGGCACAAGCGCGACCCCCTCACCCTAACCCTCTCCCCAGAGGGGAGAGGGGATTTCACACATGGTTGCTCCCGGCGATGGAGACGACATGGATTGCTTCGAAACCGCGCCACCCGACCCGCAAGCCCGTTCCGGCGACGCCGCGGCGGACCCGGTTCTGGCCGTCGAGGGGCTGAGCCACCGCTTCGGGACGCGGGCGGCGCTGGACGACGTGTCGTTCGGCGTCCCTGCGGGGCGGTTCACCGTGCTTCTGGGGCTCAATGGCGCTGGCAAGACGACGCTCTTTTCACTGATCACGCGACTCTACAACACCCGCCAGGGGAGCATCCGCGTCTTCGGTGCCGACATGCGCCGGCACCCGGCCCAGGCGCTGGCCCGCATCGGCGTGGTGTTCCAGCAGCCGACGCTCGACCCGGACCTGACCGTCATTCAGAACCTGCGCTACCACGGCGGGCTGCACGGTCTGGCCTCCGCCGACATCGAGGCGCGGGCGGGGGAGGAACTGGCCCGCATCGGCTTGGCCAAGCGCGCGGACGAGCGGGTGCGCACCCTGTCCGGCGGGCAGCGGCGGCGGGTGGAGATCGCCCGCGCGCTGCTCCACCGCCCGAGTCTTCTGCTGCTGGACGAGCCGACCGTCGGGCTCGACATCGAACTGCGCCGGCAGGTCCTCGACCATGTGCACGACCTCTGCCGCGAGCGGGGGCTGGCCGTGCTGTGGGCGACCCACCTGATCGACGAGGCGCGCGACGGCGACGGCGTCGTGGTGCTGCACAGCGGGCGTGTGCTGGCCGCCGGGCTGGTGGACGAGGTGTGCGCCGCCACCGGCACCGCGACCCTGGGCGACGCCTTCGCCCGGCTGACGGCGAAGGGGGGGACGGAGTGAACGCGGCGCTCCACTGGCGTTGCCTGCGCGCGGTCATCGTCCGCGAGGGGCTGCGCTTCGTGCACCAGCGCGAGCGGTTTCTCGCCGCCCTGGTGCGGCCGCTGGTCTGGCTGGCCATCTTCGCGGTGGGCTTCCGCGCCGTGCTCGGCCTGTCGATCATCCCGCCCTACGAGACCTACATCCTCTACGAGGATTACGTGACGCCGGGGCTGGTGGCCATGATCCAGCTGTTCAACGGAATGCAGAGTTCGCTGTCCATGGTCTACGACCGGGAAATGGGCAGCATGAAGACCCTGCTGGTCAGCCCGCTGCCGCGCTGGTACCTGCTGGTGTGCAAGCTGCTGGCCGGTGTTCTGGTATCGATCGCCCAGGTCTATGTCTTCCTCGCCATCGCCTGGTTCTGGGGCGTCCAGCCGCCGGAACTCGGCTATCTCACGGTGCTGCCGGCCCTGGTGCTGAGCGGGCTGATGCTGGGCGCGCTCGGCCTTCTGCTATCCTCCTTCATCCGGCAACTGGAGAATTTCGCGGGGGTGATGAACTTCGTCATCTTCCCGATGTTCTTCGCCTCTTCGGCTCTCTACCCGCTGTGGCGCATCCGCGAGGGCAGCCCGACGCTCGCCTGGATCGCCGGGGTCAACCCCTTCACGCAGGCCGTCGAGCTGATCCGCTTCGCTCTGTATCTGCAATTCAACGGCACGGCGTTCCTCGCCGTCGCCGCGTGCCTCGTGTTGTTCCTGGGGGGAGCGATCCTCGCCTACGATCCCGGGCGGGGCTTCTGGGCCCGCCGCGGCGGGCCGGCGGAACAGGGATGACAAGACCGGCGGAACCGCCCCCGGCGACCTGCGGTTGATGGAGCAGACGACCGTCCGGTCATCCCGCCGGGCGGGCTCGGGTGGAGGAAACGTCATGACGGGAAATTCCGACAAGACTCAGGACCAGCCGCGCGGCGAGAAGAGCGTTCTCGGCAGCGAGCAGGAATTCAAGAAGGACGAACCGCAGGACGCCAGGCGGGACGAACGGGCGAAGGAGGACATCGGCCGCATGGGCGAAGCGTCCCGCCAGAACCGCAGCACGAAAGACGCGGGTTAGCAGCGCCCGATCTTTCCCAGATTCGTCCAACATCATGCCGGAGGACAGGTCCATGAAACATCTGCACATCCTGGCCGGTGCGTCTCTGCTGGCCTTTGCGTCGGCCGCGGCGGCGGTTCCGGCGTCGGCCCAAACCACGGGCGGCGCGATGCCGCAAGGCTCGGGAAGCCAAAGCTCCAGCCCATCGACCGGCGCTCTGCCGGACAACTCCCTGGCCGGGCAGCGGCAGGGCACCGTCGGCGGCGGGGTCACTCAAGGCGGCGGACAAAGCGGCACGTCCGGCTCCACGACGCCCGATTCTTCGGCGTCCGGTGCGTCCGGCGGTTCCACGAGCGGCACCGGCGCACTGCCGGACAACTCCCTGGCCGGACAGCGGCAGGGCACCATCGGTGGCGGCTCGGTGTCGCAGGGCGGCAATACCACATCCGAACCGCCGAAGCAGGGCTCCGGACAGTAGAGCCCTGTAAGGTCAACCGTTGACGGGGTGTCTCGGGACGGCGTCGCGGACCGCCGCCAGCGCGGTCGGGTCCAGGGCGCCGCCCCGGTTTCCTTCGCCGCACAGGGCCGTGCGGAAACCCAGATAATCGGGCGCGAGCGGTAACAGTAACGGAACGTCCTCAAGGCTCAGCGAGCCGGCAAGACCGGTGAGCAGGCCGTAACCGCCCGCCTGTGCCAGGAAGCGCGCCAGTTCGTCCATCGTCTTGTGACGCAGCAACCCGCCGGAGCCTTTTCCCGCGGTGTCGAGCATGGCTCCGGCGAAGCCGGCTTTCGCGATATCGGGAAGCAAAGTGCCGGGGTCGCTCCAAAGATCGGCGAACAGCACGGCGACGATGCGGGTGCCCCGCCGGGCCGCCGGCGCCAATGCCTCGACGCAGCCCACGGGATCGCCGGACGGAAACAGGCCGATCTTCACGTAATCGACGCCGCAGGCCCAGGTTTCGGCCACGCGCCCTGCCACGGCGGCGTGGTCCATCGGCAGGTCGCCCACGGTGGCGCTCAGTGGCGCGCGGACGGGCCATTGACGGGCCGTATCGACGGCGCGGACGATGTCGTCCAGCGGCCATGCCCCGAGTGCACCCGTTTTCGGGTCCTTCAAATCCAGAATGTCCGCACCACCCCGTGCGGCGAGCGTCAGTTCCTCCAGGGACGCGACGCTGGCGAGCAGCCGGGTCATGGCGCGCTGTCCCCGCCGGCCCGGTGTTCGGCGATGCGGTCGAGCAGCCAGCCCCACGCCTCCAGCTCCACGGGACCGGCGGTCTTGCCGATGGCGATGGACAGATAGTCGATTTCGCGGTCGATCTTCTCGGAGGGCAGGAGATGCAGGCGGCTGACCAGGATCGCCCCCTCCACTACGGCGGCCTGTGCCCGGTTGAAACCGCGGAACGGGCGGTGGGTGACGAGATGCACCGGGCGGCAATCCAGGCGGGGGCGCACGCCGTCATCCTCCACCACGGCCACCTCCAGTTCCTCATGCGCCAGCGCCCCGACGAGCACCGCCCCGCGGATGCGCTCCGCCGGGACGGTCGGCCAATCGCGCCGCCGCCCGGTGACACAGCCGGCGAACACCCGGACGTCGTCGGTGAAGTTCACCACCGCGCAGCGCGTGGCGAGCAGGTTGTCGAGCGTGCGCGACGGACGGAAGGGGGCCAGGACATAGCCGGTCGCGGTCACCGTAGCGCCCATGGGGGCGACGTGGACGTTGCCCGCCGTGTCGCAGCTCGTGATGATGGTTTCGCGGATGAAGGTCACGTCTCGCGCCCTCCGGTACCGTCCGGCGCGTCCACCGCCACACCCCAGCGCAATTCGTTGTCCTGGCTGTAGCGCTTGCCGAGCTGCCAGGCGATCTGCGCGCGCGCCAGCTCCGCCCCGAGATAGAAGGCGTGCCCCATATCGGTGCGGGGGGCGATGTGCGGGAGCAGGGCGAAGGGATCGCCGGCCACATGGTGCCCATCGCGGTTGTAGAGATGGAGGCCCTGCTCCGTCACCTCGATCCGGTAGTTCGGGTCGCGGATGCGGGCGGCAAGGTCGGCCACTTGTTCCGGCGTGCTGGTGAAGGGGTTGCGGTCGCGCAGGCAGAGCAGGGCGTCGCCGAAATTGCGCGGCAGGGCGCCGGCCTCGGCGGCGGCGAAGAACTGGCGCCGCGCCGCGTCGAACTCGCGGATGGTCCGGCGGCAATGGGGGCTGACCTGCACCGTCAGGATATGGTCGATGCGCAGTTCGGAGACGATCCCCATCAGCAGTGCTGCCATCCCCGGCGTGTCGGCGTCGGTCAGTTCGGTGACGTTGCCGACCCCCATCAGGATTTCCAGGTCGGGATGGCGCGCCCGGACCTCGCGATAGCGGAGCAGGGAGTCGGTGAAGCCGTGATGGATCGGCTCCAGGATCGGGTCGGCGATGCAGCGGCGTCCCGCGCCGCGGACCGCGTCCAGCGCGCGGTCGAGCGACGGCAGATCGCCCGGCGTGGTGGGAATGACGATGGGCACCGCGTCGGTCTCGCGGGCGACCCAGGCAGTCTCCTCGGTCAGGCTGAGCAGGTAGGAAGCGCCCGCCGCGGCGCCGCGCAGCAACTCCTTGGGATCGAGGGAATCGACGCTGACCGTGTGACCGGCCGCGCGCAGCGCCGTCACCGCCTCCTCCAGATGGGGGAAGGGATGGTCGGGCAGTCCGCCGAGGTCGATCACGTCGGCCCCGTCCGCCGCGAAGCGGGCGGCGCGCTCCAGGATCGCCGGCACGCCGAGCAGCGGCGCCTCGACGATCTCGGCGAAGATTTTTGTATAGTAGCGGCTGAGATCGAGCGGGGCGGCCTGACGCCGGAAATGCTGGGGCAGATCATCCAACTCGTCGGGACCGCGCTCGAAGGGCACGCCGAAATGGGCGGACAGCCGGTCGAGGTCGCCGCGGAATCGCCCCGGCAACAGGACGAGGTCGGCTCCCTCGGTCGAGGCGAGACGGCGCAGCACGATCTCCGTCGTCGCCAGCGCCGCGACCTTGATGCCGAGATTGACCACGGTGGCCTGGAACTCCAGCGGCTCCAGCGCGGCGAGCACATGGCGCAGGCGCGGTTCGGCCAGCGCGCCGGTCAGGAACAGGACATGCTTGGGACGCTCAGCCATCGGCATCCTGTTGATCGTCGGGCAGGGCAAGGTGGGTGCCGCACGGGTTGCCCTGGTCCAGCGCCTTGGCGAAGCGCCGGTGATCGTCCCGCGACACACACCAGACGGCCCCACCGTAGCGCGCCATGCGGTCCGGCAAGGCCGGATCGACGATGCCCTCTGTTACGAGCTGCGTCACGGGGGCGACGGCGTCCGGCAATGGAGCGGACTTGACGAGGACCGCGCAGGTGGCGCCGAGCGCGCCGGCCAGCCAGACCGCCAGACTGTCGGACGTGACGTCCCAGCTTTCCGCCACGTCGGCGCTGTCTGCCAGGGGAAGCGGCATCCAGACGGTCGGGCTCGGCCGGCCGCGCAGGTCGGCGAGGCTGCGGGCGGGTGTCAGCCGCGGCTCCAGGTCGGCCAGGGCGGTTCCGTACTGCTCCATGGCGAGCAGGGCCATGCGGTGCGCGGCGCGGTCGCCGAAGCCGAGAGCCGGCTGGGCGTCGCGGACGGCGTCGGCGAAGGGACCGCCGCCGGGAACGATCACGACCCGCAGACGCCGCGCCGCGGCCAGGATCTCCAGCCAGCGCCGCAATTCCGGGGCGCGCCACAGGCTGCCGCCCAGCTTCACGACCCACAGCGGCGCGCTGCTCATGATCCCGCCTGTGCCCCATCCGGCCGTGCGCGCTCCCGACAGCGCTCGATGACAACGCCGACACCGCCGGATTCAGGAACGACGTCCAGCTTCTCCACCTGCACCCGCGCGCGGGTCACATCCGGGTTGGAGAAGCACAAGGCGAGAATCCGATCGCCGAGCGTCTCGACGAGGTTCACATGGGCGCCGTCGCGCAGGGCGCGGATGCCGTCGATCAGGAAGTCGTAGGACAGCACCTCGTCCAGGCTGTCGGTCATCGGCCGGTCGGGCCAGGGCAGCGTCAGCGAGACGTTGATCCGGACGCGCTGCGTGCGGTCCTTCTCCTGGTCCCAGACGCCGATCCGGAACTGGTCCACATAATCGCGCAGCGTGATGTCGTAGTACCGGACGCGGCTCGCCGCCGGGCGGTACGGCACATAGGAGAGCAAAGCGTCGTCGGCCAAGCGATCCTCCTCCCCGTGTCGGACGAAGGTTGGCTCCCCCGCCTCGGGTGTCGTCAGGGCTCGTCACCGGACGGACGGCGGTGCGGCCAGCAGGCGGTGACGCAGCAGCCAGTCGACGCCGCGCCGCCACGACCGCTCATTGTCGCCGCGGATGTCCGCGTTCGCGACGGCGATGACCTCGCCGTCTCCGGTACCGTCTCCGGTGCGGCGCATTATAATCTGCATGTTGAGGATCAGCGTGCTGATCTTATGGATGAAACCCGTCACCACGATGTCCGCGCCGACCCGGCGCCCCAGGTCGAGTTCGCAGCCGTTGCACCGATAGAGCGACGCCGGCACCTCCGCGGCGACGGCGCTGTCACGAACGCCGGTCACCGCGTAACCGCCGTCCTTCAGCCCGTCGCGCAGCAGCGCCGTCACTCGCTCCAGCCGTCCGGCATGGTCCGGATCGGGGGCCTCCCGGCTGGTATCGACCAGTTCCAGATCGAAGACCAGAACCTTGGCCGGAGCCTGCGCCGCCGCCGGGACCGCACCGTTCAGCAGCAGGAACAGGAGCGCCGTCGCGGCGAATTCCGTCGGCCTCATCCGAATGCGTGGATGGGCAAGGGCGCCCGATATCCGGCAGAATCCAATCATGCGTCACCGCTCCGCTGTCCTTGCCGCCGCGTTGCTCACCCTGGCGTCCGTCCCGGCGGGGGCGGCCGGGGGAGACCCGGACTGGCCCTGCGTCCAGATCCTCGTGCCGACTCTGTCGTCCGGCCAGATCTGGCCCGGCGATCCCATCGAGGGGAAGGAAGGCGACTGGCGCGACATTCCCGGCACCGAACCGGTCCTGAAGCAGCTGCTCGACCGCCGGCTCGCTCCGGAGCAGGAGCAGGCGGCGATCGACCGCTTCGCCGACCAGCTGGAGGCCAACGGGGCGGCGGCGGACCGCAACGCCGCCCTCACCGCCCTGTTCGCCGGAGCCTTCAACGCGCTCAACCAGGAGCGCGGCCAAGCCATCTCGGCCATCAAGCGTTACGCCCACCAGCAGCGCGTCCTGCTCGACAGCATCGACGCGGCGCTCACCCGTCTCCAGGCGCTTCCCGCCGACGCCCCCGAGGCGACTGCGTTGCGTGAGGAGATCGCGTGGCGGCGGCGCATCCTCGACGAGCGGCGGCGCAATCAGACGGCGCTGTGCGAGCAGCCGGTCCAGTTCGAACAGAAGGCCGGCCGCATCGCGCGGGACATCGCCGCCCGCCTGGACTGAGGCGAACCGCTCCGGTCAGTTCGACGCGCCGCCGGCGAAGGGTTCGACCGTCTCCAGCCCGTATCCCGCCTCCTGCCAGCGCATGGCGCCGTCGGAATACCAGTAGACGTTGCCATACCCCCATTCCACCGCACGCTTCGCGGCGTTCCAGGACATCCAGCAATCAGGCTCGCAGAAGAAGACCAGCCGGGCGGCCCGGTTCCCGCCGGTCAGCGTCTCCAGCCCGGTGCGGAAATAGCGTTCCTGCTCGCCCGACAGGCTGCCGTAGCCGACGTTGGGCAGCCAGACCGCCCCCGGCAGGCTGCGGCGGGGCGGAGGAACCCAGACGGCCGGCTCCGGGCGGTCGGCCGGGCGCGGCGGGGCCGGCATCACGTCGATCAGCCGCGTGTCGGGGAAGTGATCGATCAGCCGCCGCAACTCCGCCAGGGTCACGGTGGAGGCGCCGGACAGGCCGGCGGGGGTCGGGGCTCGGTACTGGTCCATCCGGTAACTCGGAGGCTCGATGGCGGCGGCGGTCTTCAGCGCGCCGTCGGGGCCGATGATCGGGACGTGGTAGCGCAGCAGGATGCGGTCGATGTCGTCCTGGCGGCGCTTGATGAAATCGTTGAGCCAGTGCTTCCATTCCGGCTCGTCGGAGCGGATGCCCATGGAGATGTTGAATTGCAGCCGGGCGGCCACCGGTTCCTTGACCAGCGGAACGACGGTCAGCGGCTCCGTCTGTTGGGCGGCGAAGTAGCCGGCGATCGGCCCCCAGATCACCGCGGCGTCGGTCCGGCCGGCGGCGACGTCCGCGATGGCGTCGCGGGCCGGGTTGTTGGCGCGCGTGTCGGTGTTGAGCTGGTAGGGCTCGGTCCGGGTGATGCCGTAGAGGCGCAGCAGGTTGACCGCGGGCGTCTTCTCGACGACGCCGATGCGGGCGTCCTTCAGCGACGGATCGCCCACGCTCTCCGCCCGGATGCCCGACTTGGTGCGGTAGACGAGGGAATAGACGGTCCGGTAGTAGGGGTTGGTGTTCTGCATCAGCTCTTCGCCGGACGCCGTGCCCATCACGAGGTCGCACTGCCGCGCGCGCAGCGTGTTGCGGACGAAGCCGATGGTCTGCGGCCACCAGTAGTAGGTCACCGGCTTCTTCAAATCCTCGCCGATGAGCCGGGCGATCTCGTTCTCGAAACCCTCCATCCGTTCGTTGGAATAGGGCAGAAGGTTGCCGTCGGCGCAGACGCGCACGGTCTCGCGCTCCGTCACCTCGACGGCGTGGGCCGGCAGGGTGACGGACAGCAGAGCCGCGGCGATGGCAACGACGGTGAGCACAGAAGGAAATGCCATGAAGGGTCTTCCTCCGCCGGATCAGCCGCCGATGCGTTGCGGGCGTCCGCCGGGCAGCACGCCGTCGGCCCGCGCCTTCAGGTAGCGGTAGATGTCGTCCAGGTGATCCATGATGTTCGGGTCGAGGCCGAAGGAAGGCATCACCTTGTCGCCGGTGGCGCCCTGATTCTGGCGGCCGTTGACGACGACCTCCTTGAACTCGTCGTAGCTGAGGCGTTTGAGCGAGTCCGTGAGGCTGGGGGCGAAGGACGACCCCGACGCGTCGAAGCCGTGGCAGGTGTGGCAGGTCGCGTGGAAGCGGCGGTAGCCGTTGTAGGTTCCCTTGTCCACCTGACCGTCCTTGACGATGTAGGTCGGTGTTCCGTCGGGGGTTGTCGGCGCGTCCTGTGCCAGGGCGGCGAAACAAGCGACGGTGCCCACCGTCAGCGCACCGGTCAGCAAGCCAAGTCTGCGTTTCATGGATGTCGAGATCCTTGCCCGGAAGCCGGGTCCCAGTGAATGCCGATGGCTCTAAAGCAAAACCCCCGGTGCGTTGCGGCACCGGGGGCAGGTCTGCCGATCACTTCTGGTCCGGGATGTGGAACACCGTCAGGACGCCGCCGAGCTGGGTGTATTCGCCCAGCGATTGGTGGGCGCCGACCGCGCCGAGGCCGGCGGTCGCCACGCCCGTCCCACCGGCGCGGTTGGGATGGACGGCCTGATGCCACTGGTTCGCCCCGGATTCCTGGGTCAGACCGGCGGCGAGACCGATGCCGGCCCAGCCGCCGACGCCGGACAGGACGGCCACATACTGCTTGCCGTTGTGGGTGTAGGTGTTGATGTTGCCAATGATGCCGGACGGGGTCTTGAACCGCCACAGCTCCTTGCCGTCCTTCATGTCGACAGCGACGATATAGCCTTCCAGCGTCCCGTAATAGGCCAGGCCGCCCTTGGTGGTCAGAGCGCCGCTCCACACCGCGAAGCGCTCCGGCCGCGACCAGACGATCTTGCCGGCCGCCGCGTCCCAGGCGATGAAGTTACCCATGCCGCCGTGCGAGTTCGGCGTCGGGTACATGGACACGGTCGAGCCGACATAGGCCTGTCCCGCCGTGTAGGAGACGGAGAACGGCTCGTAGTCCATGCAGATGTGGTTGGTCGGGACGTAGAACAGGCCGGTGTCCGGCGAGAAGGAGGCCGGCTGCTGGTCCTTGGTGCCGAGTGCTGCCGGGCACACGGCGGCGGTGTTCTTGTCCTCGCCGTTGGCGAAGGTGCTGTATTTGTCGACGACGTTCGGCCGTCCGGTCTTCATGTCGACGTCGGTCGCCCAGTTGACCGTCGGGTCATATTTCTGCGCGACGAGCAATTCGCCGGTCGCCCGGTCCAAAGTGTAGGCGAAGCCGTTGCGGTCGAAGTTGACCAGGACCTTGCGCTGCTGGCCGTTCATGGTGATGTCGGCCAGGATGTTCTCGTTCACGCCATCGAAGTCCCATTCGTCGAACGGCGTCTTCTGATAGACCCACTTCGCCTCGCCGGTCTCCGGATCGCGCGCGAAGATGGTCATCGACCATTTGTTGTCGCTCTTGGCCCGGTCCTTGTCGACGGCCCGCTGCGTCGGATTCCAGGTGCCGGGGTTGCCGGTGCCGTAATAGATGAGGTTGAGCGCCGGATCGTAGGTGTACCAGCCCCAGGTGGTCCCGCCGCCGCGCTTCCATTCCTCGCCCGGCCAGGTCGAGACGCCGAGATCCTTCTGCCCGATCGGCTTTCCCATCATCATCGTCTTCGACGGGTCGATCTTCACGTCGGCGTCGGGGCCGGTCGAGAAGGCTCGCCACACCATCTTGCCGCTGTTCGTGTCGTAGGCCGTCAGATGCCCGCGCACGCCGAACTCGCCGCCGCTGATGCCGACGAAGACCTTGTCCTTGACCACCAGCGGGGCCGCCGTCAGGGTCTCGCCCTTGGTGTGGTCGCCGTTCTTGGCCTTCCAGACCTCCTTGCCGGTCTTGGCGTCGAGCGCGACCAGCGTGTTGTCCGCCTGCGCCAGGAAGACCTTCCCGTCCGCGACCGCAACGCCGCGGTTGACGGTGTCGCAGCACATCACCGGGATGACGGTCGGATCCTGGACCGATTCATATTTCCAGATGACCCGCCCCGGATTGTTGAGGTCCAGCGCGAAGACCTTGTTGGGGAACGGCGTGTGAATGTACATCACGTCGCCGACGACGATCGGCCCGCCTTCATGGCCGCGCAAAACCCCGGTCGAGAACGACCATGCGACCTGAAGATTCTTGACGTTGTTCGTGGTGATCTGGTCGAGGGGGCTGTAACGCTGCCCGGCATAATTGCCGAGCTGGGACGCCCAGTTGTTGGGGTTCGCTTCATTCTTGAGAATACTGTCATTCGCAGAAACCGAGCCGGCGGCGACGACAGCGACAGACGCGAGAAGCCAGCGAGACAATACCTTCATGACGATCCCTCCCGTGATGGCGCTTATTGTTTACCCAAAAACCAATGGGCTTCTTGCTTATGATTGCGGCGCTGAGCGCAAAAGGGCATTGTCGCGCGAATGTTGTCGCGCGGTGTGTCCGGTTCTGAATTCAATATTCAGAAAAGCTGACGCCAAATTGTGACTTAATGCTATATTGGGACCATCTTCTCGTCAAGGCTTGGCCGAATAGAAAACACCAAACAATCGCCCTATGCCGGATTTATCCAGGACTGACCGCAAATTGGGAGTAAGTGGATAATCCTCCAAAACATGATTTTGTAATTTATTTATTTGCAGTTTCCGAGGTGAATTTTGTGCGTAGCAGCATTTTTTGCCGCAAAGCAGCGCAACTGATCGCAACCCGATCCGCTATGCCGCCTGTTGATGAAGGTGTTCCGGCCTCCGTCCGTCTTGGCGGAATTGAAGGCGCCGGCCGATCGGTCTTGCGTACAGGAATGACACGTCATGTTTGAACTGGTTCTGGTGATCTGTCTGGCCATGCGGCCGGACCAATGCGCCATCGAACGTCCGCCCTCCATCGAACGGTACCCGACCGCGGTGGAATGCACGCGCAACAGTTATGTCCACGTCGTGCATTGGCTTATGGAGCATCCCAAGTGGAATGTCCGCCAGTGGCGGTGCGAGCAGCCCGGGGCCTGACGCCAGCGCAGGTTGCTTCAAAGACATAAACTGCTTCACTCAACGTTCCGTTGACCTGCGGCGCGCCGACTCCAGACTTGCGCGAAGGCTTCTCTGGATCTTATGGCCCGTTCCGCTTCATCCCCTGCATCATCGGCTTCGCAGACTCCCAACGTTTAGGCATTGGTTAACCTTCAATGCCTAATGATTCGGCACCCTGTGGTTTGGCTCATTTCCGAGCAGCCGGAATCCCGCAATCCTGTCCTCGTTCTGGGGCTGGCATGCGGCTTGCTCTCGCTGATCCACACGATGTTGGCACAGCCGTGCCGTTGCGTTTTGGAGCGCCCGATGTTTGTTACCCTGTCGATGATCTTCTGCCTGGCGTCCGACCCGACCCAGTGCCGGACCATCAACCCGATGGTTCCCGACACCGAACCCCTGACCATGTCGAGCTGTCCGATCGCCGGTCAGATCGAGAGCGCCAAGTGGATCAACGACCACCCGAAGTACGAGCTTCAGCGCATCCAATGCACGGTGGGCAAGCGGTTCAAGCAGCAGGGCGCGTGAGGGTTTGACGGGGGACGGTCCGGTGCCGTCTCACGCCAGCGCCGCGGCGCGGCGCAGGTCGGCCACCAACTCCGCCTGCGCCCGCCGCCGTTCCTCGTCTTCCGGAAGCCTCAGCAGGTAGGAAGGGTGGACGGTGACGAAGCCGTTCCACCCGTCGAAGGCCATCGGACCCCGCTCGCGCAGAACCGCGACGGGCCGGCCGCTCAGCGCCAGGGCTGCGGTGGCTCCCAGCGCGACGACGAGGCGGGGGCGGACGAAGCTTAGCTCCGTCATCAGCCACCAGCGGTAATGCTTGACCTCGCCGGCGGTGGGGGACTGGTGGATGCGCCGCTTGCCGCGCTGGACGAATTTGAAATGCTTGACGGCGTTGGTCAGGTAGAGGCTGCCGCGGTCGATGCCGGCCTCCTCCAGCGCGGCGGTCAGCAATTGGCCGGCGGGACCGACGAAGGGGCGCCCCTCGCGGTCCTCCTGGTCGCCCGGCTGCTCGCCAACGATGGCGATGGCCGCACCCTCCGGCCCCTCGCCCAGCACCGCCTGCGTCGCCCCCGGCACCAGCGGTTCGGAGCGTTGGATCAGGCGGTTCAAGTCGGCGAGGCTTTCCGGTGCCTGCCGGGCCATCGCCGCCACGGCCTTTTCGGGCATGCGGCGGCGCGGGATGGCGGCCTCCGCCTCCAGCATCGCCTGGACGCGGGCGGGGGCGGAGCGGACCAGCGCCGGGATGGCCGCCGTCTCCGGCATGTTGGCCCAGTATTTCCGCGGCATCTCCGCCCGCATGGCCGTCGGGTTGACCCGCGCCGGGTTGAAGGTGCTCTCGTAGTAGCGCCGCCAACCCTCGGCAAAGCGATCATCGGCAAAGCGGTCATGGGCCAGCGCGTCCGGACGCTCGGCGGGCGGGCCGGTCATCAGGCGCTGGCGGTCCCAGTGCAGCGAGCCCTTCGGCGTCAGGATCGTCCACACCATGCTTTCGAAGCGCTCGACGAAGAAGGGGGCGACGGCCTCGACGATGTGGTGGTCGGGTTCGAACCACGCCGCGTAGCGTTCTCCGTCGTCCAGGCCGGGCAGAGCAGGGGGCAGCGCGCGGAAGCGCAGGAAGGCGTGCATCTTATGGATGTCCCGCCGCACCGCCTTGTCGAGCCGCTCCAGCCGGTGCACCAGCGGGTCGGCGTGCTGGTCGAGCAGAGCCCGCTCCCCGTTCAGCACCCGCCAGACCAGCCGGTAGAGCAGGGCGTAGCGTTCCGGATCGCTGTGGCAGACGACGGTTTCGATCAGTTGCCCGACCGCCTGGGGCAGGAAGACCGCAGCGCCGTTCTGGGAAGCGGGCGCCGTCTCGTCGCCGAACAGCGACGGCGCGCCGACGCTCCACAGCACCGTGTCGGGTTCTGTCCGGGCGGCGGCGAGGCGGCGCACCGCCCGGCGGAAGCCATCGAGGTTCGCACCCTCCCGCAAGGTGATCGTGTGCATGGTCAGAAGAGGCTCAGCTGGCTGGACGGCGTGACCAAGCGCTGGCGCAGGTCCAGCCGGTCGGTCAGCCCACCCACAGGGTGGTAGTCGGCGGCGATCAGGAAGGGGCGCGCCCGCCGCAGCCCGCTCGACAGCCGCCCGAGATCCTCCATGCGCAGGCGGGTGTGGCGGCGCGCTGACAGGATCTTGTCCACGGCGCGCGCACCCAGCCCCGGCACCCGCAGCAGCATCTCGCGGTCGGCGCGGTTGACGTCGACCGGGAAGCGCTCCCGGTTCTTCAGCGCCCAGGCCAGCTTGGGGTCGATGCCGAGGTCGAGCATCCCGCCCTCGCCGCCGGAGGCGATCTCCTCCACCGTGAAGCCGTAATAGCGCAGCAGCCAATCGGCCTGATACAGCCGGTTCTCCCGTTGCAGCGGCGGTGGCTTGACCGGCAGCACCGAACTGGCCTCCGGGATCGGGCTGAAGGCGGAGTAGTAGACGCGGCGCAGCCCGTAGCGTTGGTAGAGCGTGCCGCTGGTCTCCAGGACCGAACGGTCGGTGGCGTCGTCGGCGCCGACGATCAGCTGGGTGCTCTGGCCGGCGGGGGAGAAGCGGCGGCGCTCCTCCTTGGCCTCGACGATGCGCTCGTTGACCTGCCCCATCACAGCCTTGATCGTGCCGCCGTTCTTCTCCGGCGCGAAGGCCTTCAGGCTGTGGTCGGAGGGCAGTTCGAGGTTGATCGACAGGCGGTCCGCCCACAGCCCGGCCTGCTCGATCAGCCAGGGGCTGGCCTCGGGGATGGTCTTCAGGTGGATGTAGCCGGCGAAGCCGTGGTCGCGCCGCAGCGTCCGCGCCACCAGCATCATCTGCTCCATGGTGTGGTCCGGCGAGCGGATGATGCCGGAGGACAGGAACAGCCCCTCGATGCAGTTGCGCTTGTAGAAGCCGAGGGTCAGCGTCACCACCTCCTCCACCGTGAAGCGGGCGCGACGGACGTTGGAGGAGCGCCGGTTGATGCAATACACGCAGTCGAACAGGCAGTGGTTGGTCAGCAGGATCTTCAGGAGCGAGACGCAGCGCCCGTCCGGCGTGTAGGCGTGGCAGATCCCGGCGCCGGTGGTCGAGCCCAGCCCCTCCTTACCGCCGCGGCGCGGCTTGGCGCCGGACGAGGCGCAGGAGGCGTCGTATTTCGCCGCATCGGCCAGAATGCCGAGCTTCTCGATCAAGGCGTCGTCCATCGTCCCATCCCACGCTGTGTGTGTTCTTAATATGTTCTCATGGGGTGACGAGGCAAGCGGCGGATGCGGTGGTGGGTGAGACAAAGTCCGCCCCGTGTCTCTCCGCGGCAATCTTGGATGGCCGCGAAGCGGGACCACATATCCGGGATGACTTCGAACTCGCCGTTCCGGCTCGGCCGCCGCACTGTCCTCGCCGCCACCGTCGCGTCCTTCGGCTGTGCCCTGACGCGCCCGCTGCTTGCCACCCAACCCGCGGCCGGGGCCGCGTTCGATCCGGCCTTGCTGGACCGCGCAATCAAGCGGGCGGCTGGGCTCGATCAGATCCACGCGCTGGTCATCGGGCGGCATGGGGAAGTGGTGTCGGCGGAGGCCTTCCGCGGACCGGCGGTGAACCGCGCCGTCAACGTCAAGTCGGTGTCCAAGACCATCGCCGCCTCGCTCGCCGGCAGCGCCATCGATCGCGGCGTCCTGCGGGGCGTCGATGTGCCGTTGGCCGAGGCGGCTCCGGGGCTGGTCCCGGCGGGCGTCGATCCACGGGTGCGCCGGATCACCATCGCGGACCTGCTGACCATGCAGGCCGGTCTGGAGCCGACCTCCGGGCCGAGTTATGGCCGCTGGATCAACAGCCGCAACTGGGTCGCCGACGCGCTGCGCCGTCCCTTCGTCACCGAGCCGGGCGCGCGCATGCTCTATTCGACGGGGAGCTACCACCTGCTGGGCGCGGCGCTGGCCAGCGCGTCGGGGCGCAGCCTGCTGTCTCTGGCGCGGGATTGGCTGGGCGAGCCGCTGGGAATCGAGGTGCCGTCCTGGACGCGCGACCCGCAGGGCTTCTATCTCGGCGGCAACAACATGGCGCTGTCGCCGCTCGACCTCTTCCGCTTCGGCGAGCTGTGGCGGCAAGGCGGCCTGTGGAACGGGCTGCGCGTCATCAGCGCCGCCTGGGTGCGGGATTCCTGGGTGCCGCGCACGCGCTCCCCGTTCTCCGGCGACGACTACGGGTACGGCTGGTTCCTCGCCGAGGCGAAGGGGCACCGCATCGCCTACGCGCGCGGCTACGGCGGGCAGATGCTCTATCTGGTGCCCGGCCTGGGGCTGACCGTCGTCGTCACCTCCGACCCCGGCCGGCCGGCGCGGTCGGATGGCCATGTCGGCATGCTCAACGCCCTGCTGACCGAAGCGATCATCCCGGCGGCGGAAATGGCCTGACCGGCTGGCGGGTCAGGCGGACAGCGCATCGCTGCGCAACCGCCGCATCACGTCCCGTCGCGGCAGCCAAGCCACCAGCACAGCCCCGACCGCCGCCATCGCGGCGACGGTGCCGAGGAAGGCGGCCAGGGGAACAGCGCCTCCAGGCAGGGGAGCGCCGTCGGCAAGGCTGGCGACCACCGCCGCCCCACCGGCCCAGCCGAGCGGCACCGCGACCGCGGCGACCGCGGCGCCCAGGACGGCGAATTCCAGCACCACCGCCTGCATCATCGAACGCCGCCCGACCCCGAGGGCGTGCAGGATCGCCATTTCCTGAAGGCGCCGCCGTGCGCTGCTGGCGATGGCGCCGAGAAGGACCACGGCCGCCGCTCCGAGGGCGACGGCGGACAGGCCATCCAGCAACCCGCGCACGGTCTGGACGGTCGACCCAAGCGTGTCCAGAACCTCCGCAACGCGGACGGTGGGGGCCTGGGGGATCGCCTGCGCCACCGCCGCCTCCACCACGGGAACCACTTCGGGCGGCGACCAGGCGGCGGCAACGAGGCTGTGCGGTGGCGGTTCCGGGAAGGGGGAGAGGATAACCGGAAAATCCAGGTCGAGCCGCGTCCAGTCGATGCGCCGGAGGTTGGCGACCGTCGCGGTCACCGGGCCGCTCGCCAAGGCCAGCGTGACGCTGTCGCCCACCGCCAGCCCCAGCCGGCGGGCCACCTGCGCGTCCAGCGAGGCGAGCGGCGGGCCGGCGTAGCCTTCGGGCCACCAACTCCCCGCCACGATCCGGTCGGTGGGGGCGGGGCGGTCGCGCCAGGATAGGCCGCGGTCGCCGCGCACCGCCCAGCCGACGGAGCGCGGGGCGTCCGCCTCGGTGACGGCGACGCCGTTGAGGCGGCTGATCCGGGCGTGCAGGAAGGGCGCCGTCTCGACACGCCCGACGCCGGGCAGGGCGGAGAGCAGTCCGCTCAAGCGGGTGCCGTCCGGCGGGGGAATGTTCAGCACGACGACGGAGGGTGTCTGCGTCGGCAGCGTCGCCTCGACATGGCCGGTTGCGGACTGCCCGACCACGCCGACCGCGACCAGCAGGGTCAGGCCGATGCCCAGCGCGACGGCCACCGGGACCGTCGACGCGCCGGGCCGACCGAGGTTGGCGACGGCCAGCCGGACCACCGGTCGCCGCCCGCGCGCCAGCCGGCGGGCCACCCCGGCGAGCCCGCGCCCCAGCAGCGCGAAGCCCGCCGCCACCAGCCCGGCGAGGAGCAGAAAGCCGGCGACCGTGAGCGGCATCCCCGTCCAGGCGGCGAGCAGACCAGCGAGCGCCAGCCCCAGAAGCGCGACGGCGCCACGAGTCCGCCACCCCAACGGCCGGGACAAGCCATCCACCGCCCCCCGCCAGATCGCGGCGGGGCTGGTTCCGGCGGCGCGGGCCAGCGGCGGCACGGCGCAGAGCAGCGCCGCCAGAAGCCCGACCGCCCCCGCCAGCAGCAAGGCCGCCGGATCGACGGCGCCACCCGTCTCCGGCATCCAGTCGAGCGGCAGCGCGCACACCGCCGACGCGGCCAAGATGGCGCCGGTCGCCACGCCGATCAGCAGCGCCACGCCGACCACGCCCAGTGTCTGCACCAGGAAGGCGGTGAAGAGCAGGCGTGGCGAGCCGCCCAGCGCCTTCAGCGTCGCCAGGACCGGCAACCGCCGGGCGAGGTGCGCCGACAGCGCCCGGCCGACCCCGACTCCGCCGATCAGCAGGATAGACAGCGATCCCAGAAGGAACAGCGCGCGGGCGAGGTGCACGGTGCGGTCCACGCCCGGAATGCCGTGCGAGGCATCGACGATCCGCCACCCGGCGTCAGGGAAGCGCTCTTCCAGATCGCGCAGGACGGCGTCGGACCGGACCGTTTCCGGCAGAACGAGGCGATAATACCAATAGACGGGCATCCCCGGCGCCGCGAGGCCCGTATCGTCCAGCGCCCGGCGGTCAATGACGACGCGCGGGCCGAGGGAGAAGGCGCGGAACGCCCGGTCCGGCTCATGCTCCAGCACGGCGCGGATCGCGACTTCGGTGGCACCAAGGCGCAGCCGGTCGCCGACGCCCAGCGCGAGCGCTTCGAGGAGGTCGGCGGACACCGCGGCGCCCCATTGCCCGTCCCGGTGGGCCAAAGCCGCGGCCAGGGACGGGGCGCCGGACACCGTCGCCGCGCCGATCAGCGGGTAAGTTCCTTCGACCGCCTTCAACTCGACCAAAGTGCGGGCACTGCCGGTCACCGTCCCCGCCAGAGGGCGCAACTCTGCGGTCTCGCCGACCCTGCCGATCGTGTCGAGGATGGCCCGCTGCTCCGGCGTCGCCGGTGCGTGGAACAGGCGCAGGGAGAGATCGCCGCCGACCGCCTCGCGCGCGGTCGCCCGCATCCCGTCGAGCACGCCGCCGCTCAGCGAGCCGACGGCGGCCATCATGGCGGTGCCCAGCGCCACTCCGAGGATAACGATCCAAAGACCGGCGACGCCGCCCCGCAGGTCCCGCCAAGCCAGCCGCAACGCCATGCGCAGATGAGTCATGGCGGACATATCGTGAAGGTCCTGCCGGCCGGCAACCGCTCCGGTCGCATACAAAATCCCCTCTCCCGTCTCGGGAGAGGGAAGGGGCCCGCGCGAAGCGTGGGAAGGGTGAGGGTGACGCCGAGAATCAGCGCATTGATCTTCGCGCGACCCTCACCCGCTCTCGGCGGACCGAAGGTCCGCCTGCCGCGTCAGCGCTGGCTTTCAGCCAGCGCGAGAGCCCGCTGCGCGGGCACCCTCTCCCGGGACGGGAGAGGGACTGGACGCCAGATGCAGCCGCCGCCGGTGGCGGGGCGGCAGGGGATGGGCGGACTGGACCGCCGCCAGGGCGCTCAGCCGCTCCGCCAGGGCGGGCGGGAAGGGTGTCACCTTGCGGGTCCGCAGATCGACGTGGATCGACAGCTGCTCCATGGTCGCGGCGACCGACCCGTCGTCGGCGCGGCGGATCTCCAGCAGGCTCAGCAGCCGCTTGTCGTCGGCGTCGAGCAGCCGCAGGGCCACCCGCAGGGGCGTTCCGACGCGCAGTTCCCGCCGGTAATGCACCGCCACGTCGACGACGAACAGGCCGAACCCCTCGTCCCGCGTGTAGGTCTCGCCCAGCCCCCATTGCTCCATCAGGGCGTAGCCGACCTCGTCGAACAAGGCGACGTAGCGCACCATGTTCATGTGGCCGTAAAGGTCGATCCAGCTCTCTTCGACGGTGTGCACGTCGGACAGCAGGATGTCGGACGGCAAGATGTCCGGCGGCAGGGCGTGGTCCTGGGTCATGGGGTGCCTTGGAGGGGGGAGGTCTGCTCCGGCGGGAAGACGCCGCGCAGCCATTGCCGGATGGCGGAGATGACCGGCGTGTTCCAGCGGTGGACCGGAGCGATGAAGTAATAGCCGCCGATGGTCACGTTGCTGTCCACCATCTCCACCAGCTCGCCGTTGGCCAGCGGCTCGGTCACCAGCAGGTCGCTGACCAGGGCGACGCCGCGCCCCAGCCGGGCCGCCTCGATGGTCAGATGCGCCTGCCACAGCCGGGGGCCGCGCAGCCGGGGGATGTCAGCGATGCCGGCCTCCTCCAGCCAGGCTTCCCACATGCCGGTGGACTGCTCGTGGATCAGCGGCAGGCCGACGAGGTCGGCGGGGGTGCGCACGTCGGGGTAGCGCGCCTTGAACTCCGGGCTGGCGATGGCGAGGATGCGCGGCCGCGCGAACATCTCCGAGCGCAGCCCGTCGGCGACGGAGCCGCCGTCCTCCAGATACATGATCTCGGCGTCGGCCTCCTCCCGACTGAAGTCGGGGCGGGTCGAGGTCGGCTGAAGGATCACCTCCCGCCCGGTCAGCGCCTCCTCCAACTCCGGCAGGCGGGCGAGCAGGCAGCGCGACGCCAGCCCGGCGAGGCAGCAGATGTGCACCGCCTCCATCCCGCCGTTGCGCAGCTCGTTGCTCGCCTCGCCGATCAGGTCGAAGGCGCGGCGGAGCTGCGAGGCGTAGCGGATGCCCTCGCGGGTCAGGGACAGGCCGCGCCCGGACTTCGCCACCAGCTTCACCCCCACCGCCTGCTCCAGATTCTGGATGTGGCGCGACACCACCGTATGGGACACCGCCAGCTCGTCGGCGGCGGCCCGCACCGTGCCCTGACGGGCGAAGATGTCGAAGGCGCGGAGGGCGAGAAGGGGCGGAAGGCGGCGCGCCATGCGGACCTTTGGGCTGTGGACGGAAGCCGGGGCGAGGCTGGGAGCGATCCCGATGGCAGTATGAAACATTTCCGCCAGCACCGCACGCGCCCCTTCGCCGCCCGTCGCCCGCCGCTCTCCCCCCGCGCCGCCGGCCATCACACCACCGCGTCGCGACGGAAGGCGCCGATCTCGTCGGGGCTGAAGCCGAGATCCGCCAGGATGGCGTCGGTGTGCTCGCCCAGCCGGGGCGCCGGGCTCTCCGCCGGCAGGGGGGCCTCCGGCATGGTGATCGGCACGGCGGCGAAGCGCTTGCCCGAGCCTTCCGGCACCTCCACGACCATCTTGCGGTGGACCACCTGCGGATCGTTCAGCGCGTCCGGCACGCTGTTGATCGGGCTGGCCGGCACGTCGGCGTCCTCCATGGCGTCCAGCCAGGCGTCACGCCCGCGGGTGAGGAAGACCTCGCGCAGCAGCGGTTCCAGCTCCGCGTGGTTGGCGTTGCGGGCCGAGCCGGTGGGGAAGCGCGGGTCGGACAGCAGATGCTCCAGCCCCATGGCGCGGCACATCCGGTCCCACTGCTCGTTGGTGTCGACGCAGATGGCGATGGGCTTGTCGGCGGTGGGGAAGGCCTGGAAGGGGGCGATCAGCGGGTGGCGGCTGCCCAGCGCCCGCGGCGTCTCCCCGGCGTTCAGGAAGCGGGCAATGGCGTTTTCCATCAGGGCGAGCTGGCAATCCAGCATCGCCACGTCGATGAAGCTGCCCTCGCCGGTGCTGGTCCGCTTCTGCAGGGCGGCGAGGATGCCGACGGCGGCGAACAGGCTCGACCCGATGTCGCCGATCGACGCGCCGACCCGGCAGGGATCGCCGCCCGGCTCGCCGGTGATGCTCATCATGCCGGACATCGCCTGGGCAACCACGTCGAAGCAGGGCCTGTGGCGGTAGGGGCCGTCCTGCCCGAAGCCGGAGATCGAGGCGTAGACCAGCCGCGGATTCACCGCCTTCAGATCGTTGTAGCCCAGCCCCAGCCGGTCCATCGCCCCGGCCCGGTTGTTTTCCACCAGCACGTCGCAGGTGGCGACGATCTTCTTGAAGATCTCCTTCCCCTTTTCCTCCTTCAAGTTGAGCGTCAGACTCCGCTTGTTGCGGTTGACGCTGAGGAAGTAAATGCTCTCCTCCTCGCTGAAGGGGGCAATGATGCGGGTGAAATCGCCCTTGCCGGGACGCTCGATCTTGATCACCTCAGCCCCCAGCGCGCCGAGCAGCCACGTGCTGTAGGGGCCGGCCAACATGTGCGTGAGATCGACCACGCGCACGCCGGCCAGAGGGCCTTCGCGGCGTTGCGTATCGGTGTTGAGCATGCATGATCCTTCGGATGGCCGGACGCCGTGCGGGCGGGCCGGGCGGGGCCGCGCACCCCGGCTGGAAACCGGTCCGGTCCAGGGCGGCGGCGGGAATACGATGCCCAAAGGCTTGCGCCACGGCGGCCGGAAAACAATCGCTTAGTTTGGCCCAATCCGGTGCATGGAAGGCACCGTTCCGCCGATCCGCGCGGTGTGACATTGGTGCGTTCCGTGCACCGGACCGCATCGTTTTTTCTGCTTGTGACACGAACTGTGTCCGGTAGTCTTGATCTTGCCGGGAGCGGATCGGCCTGATCGAAATCTCTACCGGCCATCGGATAGTCTTCGTGATTTCCGAGACGGGCGATCTCTTTACTCTCATCGCCTGTCCACTGAAGCCGCTCGGCGCGCGTCGCGGCAGCGATGCGCGGCCTTCCACAACCAGGAAAGGACAACCCGCGCGTGATCGATCTTTCGGGAAAGGCGGCCATCGCTGGCGTTTATGAATCGCCCCGCCGGGATGCGCCGCGCGTCCACCCCTTCGCCCTTCAGATGGAGTGCATCCTCGGCGCCCTGGACGACGCCGGGCTGACGCTGAAGGACGTGGACGGGCTGTGCGCGGCCTCCGGCGACTGGGCCGAGGGCGGCAGCACCATGGATGTGGTCGAACTGGCCGAATACATTGGGATCGCGCCGACCTACGTGAACAGCACCGACGTCGGCGGCTGCTCCTACATCCTCCAGGCCGGGCAGGCGGCGGCGGCCATCGCCACCGGGCTGGCCGAGGTGGTGGTCATCAGCTACGCCGCCTGCCCGCGCTGGTGGCCGCTGAGCAGCCCGTCCTTCGACCCCTTCGTCTTCCCCGCCGGCCCCGGCCAGTACGAGATTCCCTACGCGCCGACGCTGATTTCGACCTACGGCCTGTTCGCCCGTCGCCATATGGACTTCTACGGCACCACGCCGGAACAGCTCGCCCAGGTGGCCGTGACCTTCCGCGAGCACGCCGCAAAGAACCCCGACGCCCGGCTGCGCAAGCCGATCACGGTGGACGACGTGCTGGCCTCGCCGATGATCGCGTCGCCGCTGCACCGGCTGGACTGCTGCGTGGTGACCGACGGCGGCGGCGCCGTCGTGATGACCAGCCGGGAGCGGGCGCGCGACCTGAAGAAGCCGCCGGTCCATCTGGTCGGCTACGGCGCCGCCGTGGCGCGCACCCAGAACAGCCAGATTCCCGACGACCTGACCACCCCGGCGGCGCTGTCCGGCCCGCGCGCCTTCGCCATGGCGGGGCTGACCCCCGGCGAGATCGACGTGGCGCAGATCTACGACGCCTTCACCATCACGCCGATGCTGGCGCTGGAGGATCTCGGCTTCTGCGGGCGCGGGGAGAGCGGCGCCTTCGTCGCGGACGGCAACCTGACGCTGGGCGGCAGCCTGCCGACCAACACCGACGGCGGCGGCCTGTCGTCCAACCATCCGGGCAAGCGCGGCATCTTCACCCTGATCGAGAGCGTCCGCCAGCTGCGCGGCGAGGGGCCGGGCGTCCAGGTGCCCGACGCCCGCATCGCCCTGGCCCATGGGCTGGGCGGCACCTTCTGCTCCGCCGCCACCGCCATCCTTGCCCGGTAAGGTGCCCCGATGACCAGCATGACCATCCCGCCCGTTCCGGACGAGACCTCCGCCCCCTTCTGGGACGCGGCGCGCGAGGGGCGCTTCCTGATCCAGCGCTGTCCGGAGACCGGGCGGTTCCAGTGGTACCCGCGCGCGCACTCCATCCACGCCCCGCACGCCCGCCCGGAATGGGTCGAGGCCAGCGGGCGCGGCGAGCTGCTGACCTATTCCGTCGTCCATCGCGGCAACCAGCGCGGCGATCCCTATGTCTGCGCCCTGATCCGGCTGGAGGAGGGCGTCACCGTCTTCTCCCGCGTCGAGGGGGTGGCGGAGGCCGATCTGCGGGCCGGGCTGCCGCTCGCCGTGGCCTTCCACCAACTGGACGAGGCCACCAGCCTTCTCGTGTTCCGCCCGCGGACTCCCGACTGAGGGTGCATTAGAATGACCGCCATCCATCTCGACGACATCAAGCCGGGCGACCAAGCGCGCTCCTCGCGCGTCACCGTCACCGAGGCGCACATCGTCTGGTTTGCCGGGCTGACCGGCGACTTCAACCCGCTGCACATGGATGCCGAGGCCGCCAAGGCCAACGGCTTCGGGCGGACCATCGCCCACGGCATGCTGACCCACTCGCTCAGCACCGGCCTGCGCTCGGCCATCGACGACTGGGCGATCCTCGCCTTCCTGGAGACGCGCCGCCGCTTCGTCGGCCCGGTCTTCGCCGGCGACACCGTGCATTACGAGGCGGAGGTGGCGGAGGTCCGTCCCAGCGCCTCCAAGCCGGACCGCGGCATCGTCCGCGTCGCCATCACCGTGAAGAACCAGCGCGGCGAGACCGTGCAGGAGGGCGAGGACGTGCTCTCCATCGCCCGCAAGGAGGCGCAGGCATGAGTGCCGCCACCCACCATCCCCGCCGCCTCGCCGGCCGTGTCGCCTTCGTCACCGGCGGCGGCGGCGGCATCGGGCGCGCCGTCTGCGAGCGGCTGGCTGCGGAAGGGGCGGCGGTCGTCGTCGCCGACATCGGGGCCGAGACCGCCGAGACCGTCGCCGCCGCGCTGCGCGCCGACGGGGCTCAGGCCCACGCCACCGCGCTGAACGTCGCCGACCGGGAAAGCTGGGGCGCCGCCGTGACCGGCCTGCCCGAGGGCTTCCGGGGCGTGGACATCATGGTCAACGTCGCCGGCATCGTCCGCGACCGCTCGTTGCCCAAGATGACCGACGCGGAATGGAGCGCCGTCATCGACGTGAACCTGCGCGGCACCTGGCTGGGCTGCCAGACGGCCTTCCGGCTGGTTGGCGACCGTGGTTGGGGGCGCATCGTCAACATCGCCTCCACGGCGATCCTGGGGACCTTCGGACAGGCCAACTACTCCGCCTCCAAGGCCGGGGTGGTCGGGCTGACCCGCACCGCCGCCCTGGAAGGGGCGCGCCGCGGCATCCTGGTCAACGCCGTCGCTCCCGGCGTTGTGGAGACCGCCATTGTCGAGGGCGTGCCCGACGCGGTGCGCGCGCAATGGCTGGAGAAGACGCCCATCGGGCGCCTGGGCAAGCCGGCGGAGATCGCCGCCGTCGTCGCCTTCCTGGCGTCCGACGACGCGGCCTACGTCACCGGCCAGACCATCGTCGCCGACGGTGGGGCGACCACCGGCGATTACTGACGTCCGCTCACGAACGAAGAACGACGCCGCAACGGCGATACCGCAACAACAAGACAGGGATTGGCAACATGATGGAATTCTCGCGCCGCCGCCTTCTCCAGACCGGCGGACTCGTCGGCACCGCCCTGGTGACCGGCGGACTGGCCGGCACCGCCTTCTCGCGCATTGCCGCGGCGGCGGACGACCCGCTCTACGCCGCCGCCAAGAAGGAAGGCGCCCTGACCCTCTATTGGGGTTCCTACGAGCAGCAGACGATGGAGGCGATCCGCGACGCCTTCAAGGTGAAGTATCCGGGCATCGAGGTCAACCTGCTCCGCCAGGCCTCGCAGACCGTCTACACCCGCCTGCGCATGGAGCTGCAGAGCGGCGTCCACGAGTGCGACTCGCTGGGCACCACCAACATGCTGCACTACACGGAGCTGAAGAAGATCGGCGCGCTGGCGCCCTTCGAGCCGGTGGACGGCGTGCATATCCCGGACGCCTTCCGCAACCTCGACCCGGACAAGATGTTCCATGTCGGCGCCATCAGCCTGACCAGCATCAACTACGCGCCGGGCAAGGTCCAGACCCCGCCGGCCAGCTGGCAGGCGCTGCTGGAGGACCAGTGGCAGGGCAAGATCACCACCGGCAGCCCGGCCTTCTCCGGCGACGTGGCGAACTGGGTGGTCGCCATCCGCCGCAAGTACGGCGACGACTTCCTGCGCGCCTTCGGCAAGCAGAAGCCGAAGGTCGGACAGTCCAACGTCGACACCGTGACCGACATCCTGGCCGGTGAGCGCGTCGTCGGCTCCGGCGCGCCCTTCAGCTACACGCTGACCCAGAAGGCCGCCGGCAACCCCATCGACGTGGTGGCGCCGTCCGACGACGCCATCCTGAACCTGGGCGTCACCGGCATCCTGGCGAAGGCCCCGCACCCGAACGCCGCCCGGCTGTTCACCAACTTCCTCTACTCCACGGAGGTGTCGATGATCCTCCAGAAGAACTACTGGCCGACGCTGCGCAAGGACGTGCCCTGGGCGGAAGGGCGGTCGCTGGACCAGTTGAAGTGGTACCGCAACACCGGCGACGACCTCGGCCCGGAAGTCGCGGAAGGCATCGCCAAGTG
Source organism: Azospirillum sp. P4_B5 (assembly GCF_056402275.1). Taxonomy (NCBI): domain Bacteria; kingdom Pseudomonadati; phylum Pseudomonadota; class Alphaproteobacteria; order Rhodospirillales; family Azospirillaceae; genus Azospirillum; species Azospirillum sp. P4_B5. The sequence continues at coordinate 26,528 of NZ_JBFUHT010000020.1, read as the reverse complement.
GAAGGAACTGGTGCGCTGATCGCTGATTCCCTCTCCCCTTGGGGAGAGGGTTAGGGTGAGGGGGGGCGCGTGTCGGACCGTTCGGCAAAAGCGCAACCCCCTCACCCGCCCGCTTTGCGGGCACCCTCTCCCCGGAGGGGCGAGGGATAGTATGGACAATGGAGGCGGACCCTATGGGGGTCATTTCAACGGACAGCCCAGACAGCGCAGCCGCGAGGACCGCGCGCCCGGTGATGGCCCGCGTGCCACTCGCCAGGGCCGTGGTCTTCGGCGCCGTCGCCCTACTTCTTTTCCTGCTGGTGGTCCTGCCCTTCGGCTGGGTTCTCAACAACAGCTTCCACGATGACCTGACCGGCGCCTGGACGCTCGGCAACTACGCGCGGATCTTCCAATCCGCGGAGCTTCTGGAACCGCTGTTCAATTCGCTGGTCCTCGCCGTGGCGACCGCGGTGATCGCCGTCGGCATCGGCGTGCCGCTGGCCTGGCTGGTGTCGCGGACCGACCTGCCGTTCCGCCGCACCATCCGCGTGCTGACGCTGACCGCCTTCGTCACCCCGTCCTTCATCGGGGCGACCGGCTGGATTCTGCTGGCGGCCCCCAACTCGGGCTGGCTGAACACGCTGTGGCGCTCGCTCGCCGGGGCGGAGGCGGGGCCGCTGCTGAACATCTACTCGATGACCGGGGCGATCTTCATCTGCGGCATCTACACCGTCCCCTACAGCTTCACCATGGTGTCGAGCGCGCTCGACGAGATGGCCGTGGAGCTTGAGGACGCCGCCGCCACGCTGGGCTCCGGCACGCTGCGCACGATGCTCAGCATCACCATCCCGCTGGTTACCCCGGCGGTGATCGCCAGCTTCATCCTATCCTTCATCCAGGGGCTGACGCTGTTCGGCGTCCCGGCCTTCCTGCTGACGCCGACCGGCATCCCGGTGGTGACGACCAAGCTGGCCGAGTTCTACCAGCTCTTCCCGCCAGAAATTTATATGGCCGCCGCCTACTGCATGCCGCTGCTTCTGGTCACCGCCATGCTGTTCTGGATGCGCCGCCGCATCCTGGGCCGCAAGCAGTTCGTCACCATCTCCGGCAAGAGCCGGGCGGGGCGGCGGATCGCGCTGGGCGCCGCCCGCTGGCCGGCCTTCGCTGCCGCCCTGCTGCTGCCGCTGGTCTCGGTGTTCCTGCCCTACGCGGCGCTGCTTCTGGTGTCGCTGACCCGCGCCTGGGGCCAGGGCCTGTCGTGGGAGAACCTGTCGCTGCACTGGTACTGGTGGGCGCTGTTCGGCAATTCGGAGACGCACACCGCCATCGTCAACTCGCTGCTGTTCTCGACGCTCGCCGCGACGCTGTGCGTGATGCTCGGCACCGTGGTCGCCTACATCGTGGAGCGGCGGTTGGTGTTCGGCGCCAGCCTGTTCGGCGCGGTCACGACCGTTCCCATCATCATCCCCGGCATCGTCATGTCGGTCGGCTTCTTCGCCGCCTACACGCGGGCGCCGCTGAACCTCTACGGCACGCCGCTGCTGCTGGTGGCGGCCTTCGCGGCGACCTTCCTGCCCATCGCCTACGCCCATGGCGGGTCGATTCTCAAGGGCATCGGGCCGGAGCTGGAGCGCGCCGCGCGCAGCCTGGGTGCTGGGGAGGGGCGGACCTTCCTGTCCATCACCATCCCGCTGATGGGCGGCGGGCTGCTGTCGGGCTGGTTCCTGGTCTTCATCCCGATCATCCGCGAGCTGTCGGTGGCCGTCTTCCTCATCACGCCCAAGACCAACGTGATGACCACGCTGATCTACAACGCCAAGGACGGCGGCAACTACGAGGCCGTCTGCGCCATGAGCGTCCTTCTCCTCCTCATCACGCTGGCGCTTGTGGCCGCCGCCGGTCCCCTGACGCGCCTGACCACCGTGCGCCGCACGTCACGCGCTACCGCCCGTAAAACCGCCCCGGCGGAAGGAGTTCTCCCCACATGAGCGGGATCCGCATCAAGAACCTCCGCAAGTCCTTCGGCACCTACACCGCGCTGCACGGCATCGACCTGCAGGTCCCCAACGGCACGCTGCTGGCTCTGCTCGGGCCGTCGGGCTGCGGCAAGTCCACGACGCTCCAGCTCCTCGCCGGGTTCGAGGCGCCGTCGGAGGGCGAGATCTGGGCCGACGATGTGCTGCTGTCCTCGGCGCGCGGGGTGCTGCCGCCGGAGAAGCGCGGCATCTCCCTGGTCTTCCAGAACTACGCGGTGTGGCCGCACAAGACGGTGGCGGAGAACGTCGCCTTTGGCCTCGCCATCCGCCGCCTGCCCAAGGCGGAGATCGCCGAGCGGCTGGACCGCACGCTGCGCACCGTCCGGCTGGAGGCGCTGCGCGACCGCTACCCGTCGGAGCTGTCGGGCGGCCAGCAGCAGCGCGTGGCCCTGGCCCGCGCCTTGGCTGTCGAGCCGCGCATCCTCCTGCTCGACGAGCCGCTGTCCAACCTCGACGCCCATCTGCGCGAGGAGATGCGGTTCGAGATCCGCCAAGTGCACGACCTGCTCGGCCTGACCACCGTCTACGTCACCCACGACCAGTCGGAGGCGCTGGTCACCGCCGACCGCATCGCCGTCATGAAGTCGGGCCATCTCCAGCAGCTCGGCTCGCCGGAAGACATCTTCGAGCGGCCGTCCAACGCCTTCGTCGCCACCTTCATCGGTGCCAACAACGAGCTGGCCGGGACCAGCGAGGGCAACGGCGCCATCCGCGTCGGCAGCCATGTGCTGACGGCCCCCGACCGCAGCGGCGCGGCACACGGGGCGTCGGTGTCGCTGTGCGTGCGGCCCTCCAAGGTCCGGCTGTTCGGCGCCGAGCAGAGGGATCTGCCGGCCGAGGGCTGCAACGTGCTGTCCGGCACGGTCCGGCGCTCCGCCTATCTGGGCGAGTACCGCGACGTGCTGGTGGATTTGGGGGGCGGGCGGACGTTGCGCGCCTTCATCCCGCCCGCGCAGAGCTTCGCTCCGGGCAGCGTGGTGACGGCGCTTCTTCCCATCGGCTCCTGCCAGATCCTCGGGCCGGCGGCCTGATCGCAGCCTAATCCGCCAGCCCAATCCAAGAGAGTTCCGAACGATGACCATCGCCACGACCGGCGAGGCCGAAGCCTTGCCCGAAATCCTGACCGAGCGGCGCGGCGCCGTCCAGTGGGTGATCTTCAACCGGCCCAAGGCGCGCAACGCCATCACCCCCTGGATGGAGGATCGGCTGATCGAAATCTGCCGGGAGGTCGACGCCGACCCGGCGGTGAAGGCCCTGGTGCTGACCGGTGCGGCCGGCGACAAGCCCGCCTTCATGGCCGGCGCCGACCTGTCCTGCCTGCAAAGCGTCAAGACGCCGGAGGACTACACGATTCTGGAGGACCGCGCGGAGACCGCGGCGATGGCGCTGGAGGCGGTGCGCGTTCCCACCATCGCCGCCCTGGCCGGCGCCTGCGTGGGGGAGGGGGCGCTGCTCGCCGCCTGCTGCGACGTGCGCATCGCCACGCCGTCGGTGCGCTTCGGCTTCCCCATCGCCCGCACGGTCGGCAACTGCCTGAGCATCAAGAACCTCGCCCGATTGGCGGCCATCCTCGGTACCGCGCGGACCAAGGAGATGATCTTCAGCGCCCGCCTGCTGACCGCCGACGAGTTGGCTGGCGCCGGTGCCCTGCGCGGCGTCGTGCCAGACGACGACCTCACCGACCGCACCCAGGAGCTGGCCGAGGAACTGGCGGGCCTCGCCCCGCTGACCCTGTGGACGACCCGCGAGGCGCTGCGCCGCTGGCGCGACCACGGGCTGCCGGCGGATGGCGACGCCGACCTGCTGCGCCTCTGCTACCTGTCCGCCGACTATCAGGAGGGCATCGCCGCCTTCCTGGAGAAGCGCCGTCCGGTCTGGGTGGGGCGGTAGAGCGTCCGCGCTGTTCCCTCTCCCCAGAAGGGGAGGGGGACGGCCTTGCCGCCACCCATACCCTTCACTATCCTGGCGCCGCATCGCGCGCCCCTGTGGGCGTTCAGCCGCCATGGGACCCGCCTGTCATGACGACCACGCCCGACGACCGTCCGAGCGGCGCCCCCGACGCCGCGGCGCTGGAGCGGCGGTTGCGGGCCGCTCCTGACGATCTCGCGGCCACGCAGGAGTTGGCCGGGCTGCTGTTCCGGACGGGGCGAGCGGCGGAGGCCGAGCCTCATGCCCGCAACGCGGTCCGGCTGGCGCCGGAGGACGCGCGCTCCCACACGCTGATGGCGCTGGTGCTGGCCGACACCCACCGGCCCCAGGCCGCCGAGTTCCATTACCGCCGGGCGCTGGCCCTGGCGCCGCCGGACGCCGCGACGCTGGCCAACCTCGCCTGGAGCCTGACCAGGCAGGGCAAGGTGGAGCAGGCGCGGCGGACTTACGGCCGGGCCGCGGCGCTGCACCCGTCCATCCCTCTGACCTGGCATGGCTGGGCACAGACCGAGGACGCGGCCCGCGATCTGCGCGCCGCGCAACGGCTGGTGGACCGCGCCCGGCGTCTCGACCCCGGTCACCGTGGCGCCGACACCTTCGCGGCGGCCCTGCTGGCCCGGCAGGGGAACGGCGAACGGGCGCTTGCCGTCTTGGACGCCTCGGCCGCCCGCCATGGCGGCCCCGACCCCGACGCGCTGCTGGAGAAGGGACGCATTCTCGACCGGCTGGGCCGCCACGACGAGGCCTTCGCCGCCTTCGCCGCCGGCAAGGCCCTGCTGCGGCAGGCCGGGCGCCGCTACGGCGAAGAGGAGGCGGTGGAGCTGATCGCGCGCCTCGCCACCTTCTTCGTGGCGCCGCGTCTGCGCCTGATGCCGCGGCCGGACAAGCCCGCCGCCGGGCCGCAGCCGGTCTTCATCGCGGGCGCCCCGCGCTCCGGCACCACGCTGGTCGAGCAGATCCTGTCCTGCCATCCCGCCGTCGCGGCGGGGGACGAGCTGCCCGCGCTCGGCGCGGTGGTGCGGGCGCTGCCGCAGACGCTGGGCAGCCCGCTCGGCTATCCGGAAGCGCTGTCGGAGCTGTGGATGGGCGACCAGCGCGATGGGCTGGAACGGCTCCGCGACGCCTATCTGCGCCACGCCCGCAAGCTGGTTCCGGCCAAGCCCGGCCACACGCTGTTCACCGACAAGATGCCTTTCAACGAAACGCATCTCGGCCTGATCGCGCTGATGTTTCCCTCGGCACCGGTGGTGCATGTGCTGCGCCATCCGCTGGACGTGGTGCTGTCGATGATGGGCACCAACCTCACCCACGGCTTTCATTGCGCCAACGATGTGGAAACCGCCGCCCGCCATGTCCTTCTGGTGTTCGATCTGGTGGAGCATTACCGGCGGGAGATGCCGCTGCGCTACCTGCCGCTGCGCTACGAGGATCTGGTGCGGGAGCCGGAACCGGCGGTGCGGCGCCTGCTGGGCTTCCTCGGGCTGGGCTTCGACCGGCGCTGCCTGCGCTTCGAGGACAACCGGCGCCACGCCCGCACGCCCAGCCACTCCCAGGTCGCGGAAAAGCTCTACAGCCGCTCCATCGACCGCCACCGCGCCTACAGGACCCATCTGAAGCCGGCGATTTCGATCCTGGAGCCGGTCATTCTTGGGCTGGGCTACAGCCTGTAGCATGCCACCAATCCCCCCGTCCGACAGCGACCTCTGCGAAATCCGCCGCCGTGAAGGCCGGCTGGACGAGGCCGCCGCCCATGGTCGCCGCGCCGTCGCGCTCGATCCCGGCGACGCGGCGGGCTGGTACAATCTGGGTGTGGCGCTCTACGACCGGCTGGAGGTCGCGGCGTCGATCGCCTGCGAGCGCCGCGCCGTCCGGCTCGCCCCGGACGCGCCGGGACCGCATTTCGAACTGGCCGAGGGGTTGCTGCTCTCCGGCCAGTGGGAGGAGGGATGGCGGGAGTATGAATGGCGCTGGCATCTTCCTGGCGTGCCGCCGTTGATTCCGCCCGCGATCCTGGAGCGGCATGGGCAGACGGCCGCACGGCCCTGGGACGGCCGCCCCTTGCCCGGCGGCACCCTGCTGCTGGTCGCCGACCAGGGCTTCGGCGACACCATCCAGTTCGCGCGTTATCTGCCGATGGCGGCGTCGCTCTGCGCGAATCTCGTGGTGGCGTGCAGCCCGGACATGCTTCCGGTGATCCGCGCGCTTCCCGGCGGACACCGGATCGTCACCGACTGGGAGGAGGCGCCGCCCTTCGCCGCCCACGCCGCGCTGTCCAGCCTGCCGGGGCTGTTCGGCACGAGGCCCGACAGCGTTCCGCCGCCGCTCCCCGGCCTGCGGGCCGAGCCGGAGCGGGTGCAGCGCTGGACGGAGCGCCTGGACGGGCTGTTGCCCCGCGGCTACCGCCGCGTCGGGCTGGTCTGGGCGGGGCGCCCGACCCATGGCAACGACCGCAACCGCTCCCTGCCTCTCGCGCGGCTGGCACCGTTCTTCACGCTGGAGAAGACCGCGCTGGTGTCGCTCCAGAAGGGGCCGGCACAGGCCGAGGCCGCCCGCTATTACGGGACGGCGCCACTGGTCGATCTGGGGCCGGAGCTGGAGAGTTTCGCCGACACCATGGCGGTGCTGGGGCAGCTCGACCACGTCGTCTGCGTGGACACCGCGGTCGCCCATCTGGCCGGGGCGATGGGGCACCCGACCGCGGTCCTGCTGCCTTACGCGCCGGACTGGCGCTGGCTGCTCGGTCGCGGCGGCACGCCCTGGTATCCCACCGTCACGCTGCACCGGCAGCCGGCGCCCGGACGGTGGGATGAGGCTATCCAGGCCGCCGTCGCCGCGGTGACCGGAGGCAACATCAGGGCTTCAGGGCGGCCAAGCCGTCGGTGATGCCCTTGGTGGAGAGCGGGAAGGCCACCGCCTGGGTCCCGCCATAGGGGCGGACGGTGATCTGCGCCCCCTTGGAGCGGCGCAGCGCGGTCAGGGTCGCCTCGTCCATTGGGGCGTTGGCGAGGCAGCCGTCCTGGATGCACTGCTGGTAGGTCAGCGGCAGCGGCTTGCCGTCGTCGATGGTCAGGGCCGCCCCGGCGCGCAGATCGACGCCCAGCGGCAGGATGACGACCATCACCCCCTTGCCGTCGGGGGCGAAATAGCCCACCGACGCCTTGAGGATGCGGGTCGCCTGCTTGGCCTCCTTGTTCTCCATCACGCGGGTCTGCGACAGGAAGCAGCGCGGCTGGCCGTCGGGGGGCGTCTCGCATTCGGTCTGCCAGTCGCCGAAGGTCTTGCCGGGTTCCACCGCACCGGCGGGCGCCCCGCTTGCGAGGAGGGGGAGTGCTGCCAGCGCCCCCGTGATGATCGCCTTGCGCATCGCCGTCATGTTCCTCACAGCTTCCACTTCAGGCCGGCGGTCGCCGACACGGTGTTCTCGCGGGCGCGGATCGCGTCCTGAACGTCGATGGTGGCGGTCAGCCGGTCGTCCAGAGCCACGCCCAGCCCGGCGCCGATCACCAGGGCGTCGCGGCCCGGCTTGCTGGCGTCGGCGGCGAAGGCCACACCGCCAAGCCGGTTGGTGGTGGAGGCCGTAGCGTCGGCAAAGTCATGCTCCCACGCCAGGGCGGCGTTGGGCAGCAGGCGCCAGCCGCCCACCGTCACGCTGGTGCCGGCGCGCACGCCGAGCGAACTGCGCAGGCTGGTCCAGCCCGCCGCCTCGACGTCCAGCGCCACGCCGCCGCCGGACTCGCGGAAGGCCTCGCGGGTGATGCGGTCGAAGCGCAGGCCGGCCCGCGGCTCGATCCAGGCGCTGTCCGACCCGGCGAAGGCCATGCGGTGCCCGGCGGCGATCTCCACCGAAAAGTCATGGCCGTCGGCGTTGCCGCTGGCGCCCTGGCCCAGCGTGCCGAAGGCGATGCCGCGCGAGGCGTCGTAGTTGGCGTAGCCGTAGCTGACGGCGCCCTCGATGTAGGGGCTGTCGGCCGAACCGCGCAGGTTCCAGGAGCCGTAGAGCGTCGCTTGGTAGCTGTCCACGTCGGCCTTGCCCAGCCCGTCGCGCGAGGTGACGCGGTTGCGCAGGTAGCCGAGCGCCACGCCGCCGCTCACGCCGTTTTCGTAGCTGTGGTCGGCGCCCAGCAGGAAGCCGCCGATCCGCTCGGTGGTGCCGGCGGCGTTGCCGTCCGAGCCGGTCCGGCTGTAGGCCGCCAGCGGCTGGCCCCACACGCCGCCCGATCCGCCGCTCTCGCCCGTTTCGCCGACGGCACGCGTGCCGTTGCCGCCACCGGCCAGCCGGACGCCCGACGAGGATGCCGCGCCACCGCGCAGGGCCGACAGGCGGCTCTCCACCGCGCTGCCGAACAGGCGGCGGTTGGTGCGGTCGGCGGCCAGCGTGTCGGCGTGCAGCTTGCCCGAGAGCTGGTCGAGCGCCCCGGCGATGCCGCTGCCCGGCAGGCCGTAGAGGCCGCTGAACAGCGGGGCGGCCACACCCTCCAGCCGCGCCCCGGCGGCCGGCCGCAGCGCGTCCACCGCCGCACCGGCGGCCCGCTGGTTGGGCGTGCCGCCGCGGACCGCGTAGTTGGTCGGCGTGACCACCAGCCGCACGGTGTTGGCGCCGTACAGCGTGTCGAGGCGGGTCCCGGCCTCCAGCCCTGCGGTCGGCTGCGTCACCGCGGCGAAGCTGCCGGACACGCCGCCGTCCGCCTGGACAATGGTGAAGCTCTGCCCCAGCGTGGCGGTGTAGGCATTGGTGGCGTCGCCGCTGATGCCGCGCAGCACCGGAGCCAGGGTGCCGCCGGCGGTGAAGGACGCAGTCTCGACCCGGATCTGATCGTGGCGGCCGGCGCCGTTGCCGGCGGTCGGGCCGTCGATCTCGGCGCGCAGCACGCTGGTGCCGGTCAGCGTCACGGCGGACCGGAAGGTCAGCACGCCGGGGGAGTTGCCGGGCGTCAGGGTACCGGACAGCACCGCCGGCCCGACGATCACGCCGTGTCCGCCGAACGTCGAGCCGGCGCCGGTGGTGAGCGACCCGGCGACGACCCCGTCCACCATGGCCGCGGCACCGCTGCCCAGCGTGACCGCCCCGGTGGTGCCGGTGGCGGTTACGGTGACGGCGCCGTCGCCGACGGTGACCGGGGCCATGACGGCGCCGGACAGGGTGGCGGTGCCGCCGGAGGTGACGGTGACCGCCCCGTTGACCGCCCCATTGGCGGCGACGGTCAGGGTGCCGCCCTGGACCGCCAGCGTGCCGCCGACGCCGCCACCCTCGACGACGGTCATCGCGCCGCCGCGGGCGACCGTCACCGGGACGGCCACGACGCCGCCGACCAAGGCGCTGCCGCCGTCGTTCAGCGCCAGCGTGCCGCCGGCGACCACGCCGCTTTTCGCAATGTTCAGGGTCGCGCCGCCGCTGACGGACAAGCCGCCGGCGTTGGCGAGCTGGCCGGAGACGACCACCGCACCGGGACCGCTGGCGGTGAGTGCGCCGCTGCCGCCGACGGAGCCCGCCAGGGTAACGGTGCTGCCGTCCGGCGTGATGGTGCCGCCGCGGCTGGTCACGGTGACGGATTGGCCGAGCGTCAGCGGCGACGCCGGACGCAGCGTGCCACCGTCGAAAGTGACGGAGCCGCTCTGGACCGCGCCGTCGCCGTTGGTGAAACTGGGGCGGCTGGTGTCGATCACGCCGGCCGCCGGAGGCGTGGGGGTGGGCTCGGGATTCGGGGTCGGCTCTGGGTTCGGATTAGGGTTGGGATTGGGGTTCGGCTCCGGCTCCGGCTCCGGCTCCGGTTCGGGCTGCGGGATCACCTTGGTGAGGGTGAGCTGAATCCGCTTGTTCGCCGTGTCCAGGGTGGCCGTCGGGGTCAGCGTCGGGTCGTTGTTGGTGACGGCGGTGAAGCCGCCGGACACGCCGTCCGCCGCCGTCAGGATGGTGTAGGTCGTGCTGTCGCCGTAGCCGCCGCCGGCGGAGGTGATGGCCAGCGCGCCGCCCATCGCGGCGGTGCCGGTGACAGCCAGCTTGCTGGCGGTGCTGGAGGTCGTCCGGATCGCCAGCGTGCTGCCGCTCTGCTGCGTGTAGTTGCCGGTGATGGTCAGCGTGCCGGGCGTAGCGGCGCCGCCGGGGGTCAGGGTGGTGCCGGACGGGCTGGTCACGGTGCCGACGACCGTGCCCGTCCCGGCGAGCGTGGTCCCGCTGGCGAGCTGGAGCGCGGTGGTGAGCGAGCCGTCGACGCGCAGCGTTCCGGCCTGGACGTCCGTCGTCGTGGCCGAACTTGCGCCGCCCAGGGTCCACTCGGTTCCATTGAGGGTCAGGGTCGTGGCGCCGGCTATCGGTCCGGACAGGGAGCCGCTTCCCTCCAACACCAGGTTCTGGGTGCCGCCGTCGTTCGACAGTCCGCCGAGAACGACGCTGCCGTCCTTCAGCGTAATGGAACTGACACTCCCAGAGGCGGAGGTCCGGATCGCCTTATGGCCGGAACCGGCGGCGATGGTCCCATGGTTGACGATGGTCGAGGTGCCGGTGATCGAGACGGCGTCGGAAGCGCCGATGATCGTTCCGTAGTTGGTGAGCGTGCTCGCCGTCGAAAAGTTCTGGGTCTTGATCGCCGGGTACTGCACCTGGAAATTCTGCTGTGCCGGCAGCAGGCTTCGGATCAGTGCCGTCTGGTTTGTCGGTGACCCGTTCGTGATGTCGGCCGCATGCGCGATCTCGATGGCGGACCAGTTGCCGATCACCGTCCCGGTGTTCTGGATGACCGATTTCGACCCGTTCGAATTGTTGATCAGGATGCCGACGTAGGCGTTCTTCACGCTGATCAGGCCGGAGTTGATGACGGTGCCGTAATACTGCGCGTAGACCCCGTCGGCCTGATTGTATGCGGCCTCGAGCGAGATCTTGATCGTGCCCTGGTTGGTCAGGGTCCAACCGCCGTTCGCGTTGATCCAGACGCCGGTGCTCAGATCGTTCGGGTCCGTTCCGGTGCCGCTGTCGACCACACCGCCTGTGCTGGTGATGAGGATGTTGCTTCCGGTCGGATAGAAGGACTGGTTCGTGATGGTCGACAGTGTCTCGATCGGGGCCGCGCTCGCGGCGAGCGACACGCCGAGCGCGATGGGGGCGGCGACCATCGCCGGAAGGCGCCCGCCCGACATCAGGGTCTGGCGGAGGGTGTCGAGGGAGGACGGCGACGGCGGCATGGGCGACTCACCTTGTGAGCGGGGCATAAGCGTTACGACCAATGGTATGGACCATCCAATCATAACGAGCACCACTTTTGGCCGCCAAGAGAAATCACAAAGCAAACAAAATTCTTCATACGTGATTTTTTTCTAATGTCACAGCGTACTTCAGAGTATATTTGTAATTTAGTTCCCTATTATTGTCGGTTTGCGATCTAATCAACTGTATTTTTGAGAAATTCTGCTGAAAGAGAAAGGTCGCATGAAAGTTTTCACGTTTTAAAAGTAACTACTTTATGGAAATTTGTATTCTGGAATGACGAAATTTGTTGCAAGCGATGTTCTTGCAAAGCCCTGCGGGGTCTTCACGACGCTATTGCCGCCAATTCCGACGCCAATGTTAATGATTGGGAGCCATCGTTCCAACGCCGGCGGCCCTCGTCGAAGGACCGCCGGGATGGCGACGCCTACGCGAGGCGGGCGTTCAGGGTGATCTCGGTTCCGGCCAGCGCCTTGGACACCGGGCAGTTCTTCTTGGCGCCCTCGGCCTGCTGCTGGAAGGTCTCGGCGTCGATGCCGGGGATCTCGGCTTCGCAGTCGAGTTCGATCTTGGTGATGGCAAAGCCCTCGCCGACCTTATCGAGATGGACGCGGGCGGTGGTGTGGACGCGCGTCGGCGTGTGCCCGGCTTTCGACAGGCCGGCGGACAACGCCATGGAGAAGCAGCCGGCATGGGCGGCCGCAATCAATTCCTCAGGGTTGGTGCCGGTGCCGTTTTCGAAGCGCGACGGGAAGGAGTAGGCGCCTTCGAACGCACCGCTGCCCAACCGCATGGTGCCCGACCCCTGGGCCAGGTTGCCACGCCATTCCGCATCCGATTGCCGCACAGCCATGGTGATCTCCCGATCCTGTGTTTATTGGGTGAACCACCGCTCAAGTTAGAACCGTCCGGAGGAACGGCAATCGCCACAAGTGTTAAGCACGAGGAGCGTTTGGCATCCGAAAAGCACTCCGGGCATACGGAAAAGCAGAGGAAGGCGCAGAACAATTAAGGTTTTGTGGCGTTGTGCCGGGACGAGAAAAGCTAGAGGTTGAATAGGGGGTAAGGGGAATGAGCATGCGCCAACCGGATTGGCAGATCGCGGCTGGAACGGCGCCGCGGGGCGACGACGCCCCGGCGGTCAACGCAGCCGACATCCGGGCGCTTCTGGCCGACAGCGGCGGGCTGGCCACCGACGCTTCCACCCTGTCCGACGAGGACGATCTCTACGCCGCCGGATTGACCTCTCACGGATCGGTGAACCTGATGCTGGCGCTGGAGGAGCGCTACGGTGTCGAGTTCCCGGAACATCTGTTGCGCCGCCGCACCTTCGAGAGCATCGCGGCGATCCGGTCGGCGGTCGCCGGTCTGCTGGCCGGCGCGCCGGACGGGATGGGGGCCGGATGAGGGCGCCCGCGCCGGACCATCCGCCGGCAATGACCGCCGAGGCCGCCGCCGTCGCCGGGCGCCACGCCGACAGCGTGGACCGCGAGGCGCGCTTTCCCGTCGAGGCCTTCGCCGCTTTGAGGGAGGCGCGGCTGCTTGGCCTGATGGTGCCGCGGGATTTCGGCGGCGGTGGTTGCGGTCTGGCCGATGCGGCGGCGGTGGCCCACGCGCTCGCCCAGAAATGCCCATCCAGCGGGCTGATCTACGCCATGCACCAGATCCAGGTGGCCTGCCTCGTGCATCATGGGCAGGGCAGCGATTGGCATCGTGGCTTCCTGGAGCGATTGGCTGGGGAGCAGCTTCTTCTCGCCTCCGCGACGACCGAGGCCGGGATCGGCGGCGACGTCCGCTCCAGCGTCTGCGCTGTGGAGGACGAGACAGGCGGTGCCTTCCGGTTGGAGAAGCAGGCGACGGTCATCTCCTATGGGCAGGAAGCCGACGCGATCCTGGTGACGGCGCGCCGCACGACGGATTCGCCGCCCTCCGATCAGGTCATCGTGCCGGTGCTGCGCGGGCAGATGCGACTGCAGGAGATCGGCGGCTGGGACACGCTGGGCATGCGGGGCACCCGCAGCATCGGCTACCGGCTGGTGGCGGAGGCCGTACGGGCGCAGATCCTTCCGCTGCCTTACGCCGACATTTCCGCCCGCACCATGCTGCCGGTTACCCATATATTATGGAGCAGCGTCTGGCTGGGCATCGCGACGGACGCGGTGGCGCGGGCCGCTGCCTTCATCCGGGCTGAGGCGCGCAAGCGCCCCGGCACGCCTCCGCCGGGGGCGCGGCGGCTGGCCGAGGCGACCGCCGGCCTTCAGGCCATGCGCGGCCTGGTGCGCGGCGCGCTCGCCCAATTCGAGGCGGCGGCGGACGATCCCGACCGCCTTACCTCCCTGGGCTTCGCGGTCGCCATGAACACGCTGAAGACCGAAGCAGCGGACATGGTGGTGCGGATCGTTGGACAGGCGATGCTGGCCGGCGGCTTGGCCGCCTACCGCAACGACAGCCCCTACAGCCTGTGCCGCCATCTGCGCGACGCCCACTCGGCGCCTCTGATGATCAACAACGACCGGATACTGGGCAACACGGCGAACCTGCTGCTGGCGCACAGGGACAACGGCTCTCTCTTCGGCTGAGGCTTTCTCGGAACGGAATGCGGCGGATGGACATGCGGGCAGGGGGCACACCGGTGGAGAATGGGCAGGCGGCGTTCCGCGACGCGCTGATCGCGGCCGGGCTGCTGATCCCCACGGGGGTCGATGGGCTGTACGGCCGCAGCGGCGTCTTCGAGGACGTCGTGGAGCGCTTCAACGACCTGATCACCGCCTGGGGCGGCGACGACGGGGCGGACGTCATGCGCTTTCCCCCCGGAGTGGCCCGCCATCAGTTCGAACAGAGCGGCTATCTGAAGAGTTTTCCGCATCTCGCCGGCACCGTCCACGCCTTCAAGGGTGACGAGCGCGCCCATCAATCCCTGCTGCGCCGACTGGAGGAGGGGGAGGAGTGGACCGACTCCCAGATGGCGACCAACGTCGTCCTGACCCCGGCGGCCTGCTACCCCGTCTATCCCACCATCGCGGAGCGCGGGCCGTTGACCGCCGACGGCGCGTTGGTCGATGTCTACTCCTATTGCTTCCGCCATGAACCGTCGCTCGACCCGGCGCGCATGCAACTGTTCCGGATGCGCGAGTATGTGCGCGCCGGAACGCCGGAGCAGGTGATGGCCTTCCGGCAAAGCTGGGTGGAGCGGGGGCGGGCGCTGATGGAATCGCTGGCCCTGCCGGTGGCGGTCGATCTGGCGAACGACCCTTTCTTCGGGCGGGCCGGGCGGATGCTGGCGGTCAACCAGCGCGACCAGGGGCTGAAGTTCGAACTGCTGATCCCCATCGCGTCGGCGGAACAGCCCACCGCCTGCCTCAGCTTCAACTATCACCAGGACCATTTCGGGCTGCTGTGGGACCTGCGTGCTCCGGATGGCGCGGTCGCCCACACGGCGTGCGTCGGCTTCGGGATGGAGCGGGTGGCGCTGGCGCTGTTCCGCCATCACGGTCTCGACGTGAAGGGGTGGCCCGCCGCCGTGCGCGCCGTCCTCTGGGGCTGAGCGGGGAGGGGAGGCCGGGCATGGCGCATCCGCTCGACAGGCCGGACCGCGATTGGGCGGAGACCAACTGCTACACCGATCTGTGGCTCGGGCTGCTGCGGACGCTGGGGATGGAGCCGATGGCCTCCCTGGCCTTCACCGTCGCGCAGGATTTCGAGGGCGACCAGTTCACCTTCTTCAAGATACCGCCGGAGGACCTGCGCCGCCTCTATGGTTTGGAGGTGCAGGAACTCGCCCTCTACGACCGGGTGGAGACGCACGCGACGGTGCAGGTGGCACGGGGACGCCCGGTGCTGGTGGAGGTGGACGGCTATCACCTGCCGGACACCCGCGGCACCTCCTACCGTGCGCAGCACGTCAAGACGACCATCGCGATCCTCGGTATGGATGCGGGCGCGCGGCGGCTCGACTACATCCACAACGCCGGACGCTTCACGCTGGAGGGGGAGGATTACGACGGCTTGTTCGCCCCCGCTCCCCTGTTCCCCTATGTGGAATTCGTAAAGCGGAGTGGTCCGCCCTTGGAGGGGGACGCACTGACCGACGCCTCGCGCGCCCTGCTGTCCCACCATCTGCGCCGCCGCCCGGCGGGAAACCCAATCACTGCCTTTCGCGCCGCTCTGCCGGAGCATCTGGAGACGCTGGCCGCCCGGCCCATGGACTATTTCCATCTCTACGCCTTCAACACGCTGCGGCAGGTGGGGGCGAATTTCGAGCTTCTCGGCCTGTATGCGCGCTGGATCGGCGGACCGGCGGAGGCGGCGGAGGCCTGCGCCAGCCTCTCCGCCACCGCCAAGGCCTTTCAGTTCCAGCTTGCGCGCGGCGTGCACCGGCGGCGCTTCGGCGATCACGCGGAACCGCTGGAGGCGATGGAGCGCGCCTATGACAGCGCGCTCGGCGCGTTGCTCCGCCGTTACGGGTGACCGACGATGGCGCGCCTCCACGCCGTGACGGGCCGCCGCGTGACGCCCCTGTCCGCGGGTTGGGAGCTGTGCGTGATCGAGCCGGGGGCAACGCCCGGTGGAGACTGGCTGCCCGCCCCGGTGCCGGGCACCGTCGCCCAGGCGCTGCGCGAGGCCGGGCTCTACTGGCTGGGTGAGCCGCTTCCCCTGCACGACCGCGACGTCTGGTACCGGGTGCGGCTGACCGGTGACGGGCCTTGCACCCTGCGCTTCCATGGCCTCGCCACCGTCGCGGAGGTCTGGCTGGACGGGGAGCGCATCCTGAGCAGCGCCAGCATGTTCCAGCGCCACGATGTGCCCGTCACGCTGCGCGGGACGCACGCGCTCCACATGGTCTTCCGCGCCCTGAACCCGGTGCTGAAAGCGCAGAAGGGGCGGGGCCGCTGGCCGGTGCGGCTGGCCGAGCCGGCGGGGCTGCGCGCGGTGCGGACCACGCTGCTGGGACACATGCCCGGCTGGTGCCCGCCCGTGCCGGCGGTCGGCCCCTGGCGCCCGGTGGAACTGATCATGGAGGATGGTCCGCTGCGCGTCCGCTCGGCGGACCTGCACGCGACTCTGGAGGGGCAGGACGGCCGCTTGTCCCTGACGTTGGCGGCGGAATGGAGCGGGGCCGCTCCCCCGCCGGGCTGGCTGGAAGTGGGAGAGGCGCGGGCACCGCTCCGCTGGACCGGACCTTCGGACTTGCGCGGCGACATCCGCCTGCCGGAGGTCGAACCCTGGTGGCCGCACAGCCACGGCCGGCCGGCGCTCCACGCCGTGCGTGCCGTGGTGGGCGACGAGCGCATCGACCTGGGCCGCACCGGCTTCCGCCGCATCGAGCGGGAGTCCGGCGAAGGCTTCGCCCTGCGCATCAACGGCGAGCGGGTCTTCTGCCGCGGCGCCTGCTGGAGCAGCCCCGACATCGTGGCATTGCCGGGCACGCGGGACGCCTACGCCCCCTGGCTGGAGACGGCGCGGCAAGCCGGCATGACCATGCTGCGTGTGCCGGGAATCGCCACCTACGAGGCCGACGCCTTCTTCGACCTGTGCGACGAGATGGGGATTCTCGTCTGGCAGGACTTCATGTTCGCAAACTTCGACTATCCGGCCGACGGGCCGTTCCTCGACGGTGCCCGGCGGGAGGCTGCGCAATTCCTCGACCGGGTCCAGGCGTCACCGGCGCTGGCCGTGCTGTGCGGCGGCAGCGAGGCGGAGCAGCAGGCGGCCATGCTTGGCCTGCCGCGTGAGCGCTGGAGCCAGCCGCTGTTCGACACCGTCCTGCGGGACGAGGTGGAACGGAGGCGGCCCGACGTGCCTTACGTCGCGAATTCCCCGACCGGTGGGCCGCTGCCCTTCGTCGCCGATGCCGGTGTGACCCACTATTACGGCGTCGGCGCCTATCTGCGCCCGCTGGAGGACGCGCGCCGGGCAAATGTTCGCTTCGCCTCCGAATGCCTCGCCTTCGCCAACTTGCCGGCGGCCGGGGCGCTGCCCGGCGTCCCGGCGGTCCATGACCCGCGCTGGAAGGCCCGTGTCCCGCGCGACCCCGGCGCTCCGTGGGATTTCGAGGATGTGCGGGACCATTACCTGCACAGCCTGTACGGCGTCGATCCCATGCTTTTGCGCTACGAGGATCCCGACCGCTACGCGCGGCTGTCGCGTGCGGTGACGGGGGAGGTCATGGAGGCTGTCTTCGCGGAATGGCGGCGGGTCGGCTCTCCTTGCGGCGGCGGGCTGGTCTGGATGTTCCAGGACGTCTGGCCGGGAGCCGGCTGGGGCGTGGTCGATTCCACGGGCGTGCCGAAGGCGGCGTGGCACGCGCTGCGCCGCGCCTTCCGACCCGTGCAGATCCTACTGACCGACGAGGGGGTAAACGGGCTGGCGATCCATCTGCTGAACGAGACGGCGGAGTTGGTGGAGGCGGTGCTTTCCCTGACCGCCTTGCGGCGGGGCGAGGTGCCGGTGCTGCGGACCGAGAGGGCGGTCACCCTGCCGCCGCGCAGCGCCCAGGCGGTTCCAGCCTCCTCGTTGCTCGACCGTTTCATCGATCTGACCTGCGCCTACCGCTTCGGTCCGCCCGCCCACGACGCGGTGGTGGCGGCGTTGTCCGATCCTGGCGCCGGCGCGCCGATAGCCGAGGCTTTCCACTTCCCGCAGGGCGGGCGGATGGAGCGCGCGGAGCTGGGCTTGGGCACCCGCGTGGAGCGGACGGCGGAGGGATGGTCGCTGATCCTGTCCAGTCGGCGCCTTGCCCGCTCCGTCCACGTCGAGGACGACGGATTCCGGGCGGAGGAGGAGTGGTTCCACCTGCCGCCAGGAACCAAGCGCCGGGTCCGGCTGATTCCGCGCCACTCCGCGGCGGTTGTGCCCGATGGGGACGTCCATGCGTTGAACGGTCTGGACTCAACCCGCTACCGGGGGACGGCATGACGCCCGATCCATCGATGCCCGTTCTGTTCGAGGGCTGTTTCGGCTGGCTGCATCCGGCGGGTGGGCGCCGCGGCGTCGTGCTGTGCGCCCCCTACGGCGGGGAGGCGCTGGCCACTCACCGGGCGTGGCGCCGTTTCGCCGAAGGCTTGGCTGAGACCGGGTTGCCGGTGCTGCGCTTCGATTATCCCGGCACCGGAAACAGCGTCGGCGGGGAGGGCGATCCGGGCCGCCTGGAGGCGTGGCTCGGCGGTATCCGCGCCGCGGCCACCCATCTGCGGGCCGTCACCGGGGTGGAAGAGGTGGCGCTGGTCGGGTTGCGGCTGGGCGGACTGCTCGGCGCGACGGCGGCGCGCGAGGCGGGGGCGGATGCGCTGGCCCTGCTGGCGCCCTTTCCCTCGGGTCGGGCCTTCCTCCAGGAGTTGCGGGCGGTGGCGCTTCTTGCCGAAAGGCCGGCGGACGCCTCGCCTGCGGTGGGGCCGGAGGGGATCGACAGCGCCGGCTTCCGCCTGTCTCCGGAAACGGCGGAGGCCCTGCGGGCGCTCGACCTCACGCGGATGACGGAAACGCCAGCGCGGCGCGTGCTCATCCTCGATCGCCCGGAGGGCCGCGCCGCCGCTCTGGCGGCGCGGTTCCGCGTGCTGGGAGCCGCGGTGGAGGAGGCGCCCTTTCCCGACCACGCGCGGCTGATGAGCAGCGTGCAGCAAGCGGTCCTGGACTGCTCGGCCTTCGGTCGGGTGGCGGCCTGGCTGGCGCGGGACATGGCGCCCGCCGGGCCGGGCCGGGCGGTCGAAGCGCCGGCCCCCCGTCTGGAATTGGCCGGCGCGGTGGAGCGCCCGCTCCGCTTCGGTCCCGGCACCGCTCTGTTCGGCATCCTCTGCGAGCCGGCCAACGCGCTCGCGGAGCGGCCCGCCGTGCTCCTGCTCAACAGCGGCGCCACGCCGCACACCGGCACCGGGCGCATGTCGGTGCGGCTGGCCCGGCGGCTGGCGGCGCGGGGGATCGCCTCGCTGCGCATGGATCTGGGCGGGCTGGGGGACAGCGCGTCGAAGCCGGGACGTCGCGACGGGCTGATCTATTGCCGGGACATGGTGGAGGATGCGCGGGCCGGGCTGGAAGCCCTGGCGGCGGCGGGGCATGGCGCCGCGGTCGCCGTGGGATTGTGCGCCGGGGCGGCGGTGGCGCTGCGGGTGGCGCTGGCCGACCCGCGGGTGGTCGGGTTGGCGCTGGTCAATCCGGGCCGCTTCGTGCTGGGCGACGGCGTGACGCAGGAGGAGGCCATCGGCAGCGCGGTCAAGCCGGCCGCCGCCTATCTGCCCCGGCTGACCGAGCCGGCGGTGTGGCGCGCCATCCTGCGCCAGGACCGCAAGGCGTCGCGCGTCGCCCGTGCCCTGTCGGAACGCGCGGCCCGCCGCCTGCGCATCGGGGCTGGGCGGTTGCGCGCCGGGCTGATGGGGCGGGGCTACGCGCGGGACGATGTGCTCCACGCGTTCCAGACGCTGGCCGACCGCGGAGTCCGCACGCTGATGGTGCACAGCGAGGGAGACGTGACGCTGGGCGAGTTGGAGGCGCAGGCCGGGGCGGGCGGCGGACGCCTGCGCCAGATGGGCGGGCTGTGGATGGAGCGCCTCGCCGGGGCCGATCACAGCCTGATGGAGCGCGCCGCGCGGGAACGCTTCGCCAGCCTTCTCGATGACCTGCTGGACCGCGTCGGCACGGGCGCGACGGGCACCGTGCGCGGGAAAGGCCCCGGCCCACCGGAAGGGACCGGGGCTCTCCGCGTCAATCACGCGACGGGAAATAGCCCAGCATGAAGATGAAGAAGAACAGCGACTGGTAAGGCTGCAGGTTGTTGAGAGGGGTCGGGCTGCTGACGCCCCCCCCCGCGATCACGGCCACGCTGCCGCCCGTGACGCCTCCGTTGACCGTCCCCTGCGTGAAGAGCGCGCCGGTCAGCGAGCTTCCGGTGGGCGGCGTCGGCAGACTCGAAGCCGGGATGTAGGGCCCGTCGACGGTTATGCCGGTGTTGGGATCGAGGAACTGTCCGCCCAGCGTCGCGGGGGTGCCGGACGGGCTGTTGCTGGTGCCGACGGCCGGGTTCAGCGGCACGGTAACCGTTGCGGTGAACGGTACGGTGCCGCCCGCGCTGCCGCCCTGGAAGGACGCGGCGTGGGTGTGCGCCGGCAGGTTGGCGCCGCTGATCGTCGTGAACTGCGAGCCGCCCGAATTGCCGGGGTTGATGGTGGTGCTGGTGTAGGGGCTGATCCCCGGCCCCACCATCACGCGGCCGCGCAGATCGGGCAGGTTGAACGTCGGAGCGCCTTGCCCGCCGCCGAAGGCCCCGGCCGTGACCGCCCACAGGGCTTGGTACTGGGCGGTGTTGACGGCCTGTCCCAGACATTGCTGCGTGTTCACCGGGGCGAAATTGCCGGCGAATGGAAAGACGGTACCTAGGTAGAAGTCCATGGCGAAATCTCCGGTGGATTCGATGCGCTGGGGCGGACGGTGCGGGATGCCGCTGGCAGGAACGTGGTGGCCGGACTCAGTTCAGGATCAGTTCGAAACAGCCCCGGTCGGGGTCGCGCGGGATGACGCGCACGATGTAGAACGGCCCCATCGGTCCCATCGTCGGATGGTCGATCTGGAAATAGCCGTTCCACAGCTGGCTGGGGCCGTAGGTTTCGAACAGAGCCGAAAAGGACGTGCGCTTCGCCCAGCGCGGCGTGCATTCCGGACGTGCCGTCAGCTTCGTCAACTCGACGTCCGCGATCACGGACCCGTCCTCCGGGGCCAGAAAACGGAACGTCTGGCCGAGATGCGGGGCGAACATCTCGTGAGACAGGGTGGCGATGTCGATGGTCATCTCAAAGGTCCAGGCTCAAGTTCTGAAGATACGGCTGTCGTTCCGGGCATACGAAGCCAACGCGCCGCATCCGTCCATCCGCTGTTCGACTGATCGGGGGATCGCTCCGCGATCAGTCGCGCATCGGGTAGATGCCGCTGGTGACGATCAGCATGGTCAGCGCCAGATAGGGCTGCATGTTGTTCAGCGCCGCCGGTGTGTTGACGCCGCCGCCCGCCGAAACGCTCACCGTACCCGTCAACCCGCCCATCGTGACGGTGCCGGAGGCCGAACCGATCAGCGCCGAACCGCTCGGGGCGGTGCCGGAGCTGTAGGGGCCGTCCAGGACGATGCCGGAGCCGCTGGTGTCGTTGATCTGGAGCGCGCCGAGATAATTGTTGCCGCCCGCCGGGGTGTTGCTGGCGCCCAGGCTGGTGCTCACCGGGATGGTCGCGCCGGCGGTGACGGTCGCGATGTTGCTGCTACCCGACGGCGTGAAGGACGCGGCGTGGGTGTGCAGCGGCAGGTTCTGGACGGTGATGCTGTTGTTCGCAGCGCCGCCGTTGTTGCCCGGGTTGATCATCAGGTTGTTCAGATAGGGGCTGGGGCCCGAGCCGATCATGACGCGGCCGCGCAGATCCGGGAGGTTGAAGTTGGTCGAGCCGTTGCCGCCGTACATCGCGCCGGTGATCGAGAACAGGGCTTGGTTCTGGCTGACCTGCATCTGTTGGCCCAGACACTGAGCGGTGAATTGCGGGGCGTAGGCGCCGGTGAACGGGATGACCAGGCCGAGGTAAACTTCCATGGCGAAACCTCCTGTGTATGAAACCGGTTGCGGCGGCCTATGGCCAGCGTCCCACTAAGGACGCGCCACGCCGACGAATGTGATAGAAAGCATACCGATATATTCTCCTGAACGGCTAGGGACTGAGCAACAGACGATACAAAAAGTTACTTTTTTTGATTGTCATCTTTGCATTATAACCCCGTGGTTGCATATTCTTGTATGTGTTTGGCCGCCGCCGTTGGATCGTGAGCGATGCGTCCGCTCGGTCGCCAGCGGCGTTGGGTCGTCCTCGGTTACGGTCGCTCCGCACCGGCCCGACGCCGCGGCGGACGACTCGAACGGCACCCGCCGCCCGGATGGTCCGCAGCGGCGATTCTTGCGTCATGCCCGCATCTTCGGCTATTCAAGGCGCACGCTTGTGCTACCGGAAGGGGTGTGACCGATGGCCGTTCTGAATGGGTCGCTGCCGCTGCTCGGCGGGTTGACGGTGCGGTTTCCCCGCCCATCGGACGACGACTTCCTGATGGGCCTGTTCATGGACGCGCGCCCCTGGCTGGCCAAGGCGCATCACGACCGCGACTTCATCCGGACTCTCTACGAACAGCAGTACGGCGCGCGGCGGATGGGGCAGGAGAGCCGTTATCCGGAACATCTGGATTTCGTCGTCGAGAAGACGGGCCAGCCGGTGGGGCGGATCATCATGGATCTGGGGCGCTATGACTGGCGCGTGTCGGAGGTGGAGATCCATCGTCTGGCCCGCGGCAAGGGCATCGGCACCGATCTGCTGCGCAGCTTCCAAGGGACCGCGGCGCAAATGCGCATCCCGATCACCTTGTCGGTGGCCGAGGTGGATACGCGCGTTCATTGGTTCTATCACCGGTTGGGCTTCGATCTTCTGGCGAAGACATCGCCTTCCCTTGAGCTGATCTGGCTGCCGCCCGGTCATCCGGGAATCCAGCACTTGCCGCCGCAGATCCTGCCGGCCCAGATGCAGCAGGGCGGCGCGTCCTGACGCTGGTCCCTTGGTGACGCGATCGGGCGGTCCGCTTCCTCTGTGGCGAGTACCGGCACGGTCACGGCGTTCCGGATCTGTGACATCGGTGCGCGGTGTTATGCACGCAGATGTTTGACTTCGCCGCGCCGTGCGCCCGCCCGGGGCGAAATCGCTGCCTGAAAAGCATACCAATATATGCGTTCATTTCAGTCGTGAAATAGAGAGCGCAGGGTGGAAACAAATGCGTCAAATTATGACGCTCTACTCTCCTCGATGATGCGAATCGACGCAAATCAGGCGCCTCTTTTGCTGTCTTTATAGACGCATGCGCTGTCAACCACTGCGAAAAGGTGGTACTCTCCTGCAGGCTATTCACTTTTTGGTGACCGCTTTGGACGTAGGGTCGGGCGGTGTCGCGTATGGCGGGAGGCGGATGATGGCGCGCAAGCGTGGTTCGAACGGCAACAACGTGAACGGGCGTTCCCACAAGACGCACAAGCCGTCCTCATCGATGTTCGCGATGGCTCTCGAACCGCGCTTCATGTTCGACGCGGCGGGCGCCGTCACCGCTGCCGAGGTTCATCAGCAACCCGATCAGCCCGTGCCGGGGGATAAGGGCGCCGGCACGGCCGCCGACCCCGACAAGCTGGCCGATTGGGCGATCAAGGAGTCGACCGTTCCGGCCGCCTCAGCCTCGTCACCCACCGAACCGGCGGCGGTGACGGCGCGGCTCGCCGAGATCCAGGGCTCGGTCCGCTCGGTGGTGTTCGTCGACACCAGCGTGTCCGACTACCAGACGCTGCTCAAGGACATCGCCCCCGACGCCAAGGTCGTCCTGCTCGACTCCCAGCAGGAGGCGCTCGGCCAGATGGCGAAGGCGCTGTCCGGGATGTCCGGCCTGGATTCCGTCCAGGTCGTCAGCCACGGCAACGAAGGCCATCTCTACATCGCCGGCCGCGCCTATTGGGCGGACGGCTTGGCGAATCGCGCGCAGGATCTCCAGGCGATCGGCGCCGCGCTGAAGCCCGGCGGCGACATTCTTTTCTACGCCTGCAACGTCGGCGCCGGAGAGGTTGGGCAGGAGTTCGTTCAGACGATCCATCGGCTCACCGGAGCCGACGTGGCGGTGTCCAACGACGAGACCGGCAACGCCGCCGGGCAGAACTGGACGCTGGAAGTGCGGAGCGGGGCCATCGAGGCGGCGATTCCCTTCGCCCGCGCGTCCATGGAGACTTTCAGCGGCCGGTTGGGAACCGTCGTCGTCACCTCGGCGACCGGGACAGCGGCCGGATCGCTGAACGATGCAATCAAGAATGCGACCCAAGCGACCATTATCGAGTTCAGCCCGACGCTGGCGTCCGGCACGGTTTCCCTGGGTGTCACGACGGCCCTCCTGACGGCGGCGGCTCAGGACTTGACGATCAATGGCGACGTGAATGGCGACGGTATTGCCGATATCACGCTCTCCGGTGACGGAGATGCCAGCAACACGACCACGACGGCGGACTACCGGGGCATCGCCTTCAATGCGGCAAGTAAGACGCTGACGGTCAAGAACTTGGTTTTCGAACGTTTTTACACGTCAAGCGCCGTCCAGGGCGTTCTGGCGCTGCAGAACGGGTCGCTTGAAGTGGATGGTGTGACCTTCAGGAACAATTTGAGCAACGTCATCGCTACATTGAATACAGCGACATCCTTGACGATTAAGAATTCCGTTTTTCGTGAAAACACGAGCGCCGTGGCTGGCACGGCAGCTTTTTCGGTCATCAAATCGCTGGTGGCAGGAACGTTCACTGTCGAGAACAGTCTCTTTGTAGACAACAACTACGTCATGAACGCAGGCTCGCCTTCGGCGAGCTATCCGGGCGGCATCATCATGCATCAGAGCACGGTGTCGGCTTTTACAACAAATATTCGCAACGTCACCATTGCCAACAACAGCTATATAAACAACGATGCTGCGGCTGCGGGTATAAAGACGGCAGCGATCGGCCTCTTTTACGACCCGAATGCAACGGGCACAGCCACGGCAAACGTTTACAACACGATCATTGCGGGAAATACGGGAAAGCTTGGCACCACAAATTTTGCTGATCCGAACGCCATCATTTACAACAGCGCCAAAATCACCCTGAATGCGGGCAACAATTATCAGAACGCCATCACCGGCACCGCAACGTTCGTCGACTCCACCAACGCCACCGTCAGCCTGCGCGACTACCGCCCGGCCTCGACCGCGACCACCTTCATCAACGCCGGCGACAGCAGCAACGCGAACCGCTACGGCGGCAGCTACGACATCCGCGGCATCGACCGCATCCGTGACGGTGCGCTCGACCTCGGTGCGTACGAGGTTCACTGGAACGCCGGAGCGCCGACGGTCGACCTGAACGGGGCCGGCGGTGGAAGCGACGAATCCGTCAGCAGCGGGACTCCCAGTTCCGGCGTGCTCATCGCGCCCAGCGCCACCCTGGCGCAGACCGACACCGATACCCGTCTGCTCGGCGCCACCATCGCCTTGAGCGGCGTGGTCGATACCGGAAACGAAACGCTGACGCTCTCCACGGCGGATGTCAGCACCGCCAAGACCTACGGCATCGCGGTGCTCGCCAACGACGGCGCCACGATCACCCTGAGCGGTGCGGCGTCCGTGGCGAACTATCAGGCGGTGATCCGTCTGATCCAATACAAGAACTCCGCTGGCAGCTTCACCGCGGGCGCGCGCACCGCCACGGTCACCGTCAACGACGGCGAGACGACCAGCACCGCGCGGACCAGCACCATCACCCTCAGCGCCGGCGCCGACACCACGCCGCCGACCGTCTCCAGCATCGCTGTGTCCGGGAGCCCGGCGGCCAACGCGTCCTCGGTCACCTACACCGTGACCTTCAGCGAAGGCGTCTCCGGCGTGGACGCTGGCGACTTCACGTTGGCGACCACCGGGAACGCCTCCGGGACGATCGGTACCGTCACCCAGGTGTCGGCCAGCGTCTACACGGTTTCGGTGACCGGCGTCTCCGGCACCGGCACGCTGGGGCTGAATCTGAAGGGGAGCGGCACAGGCATCAAGGACACGGCGAACAACGACATCGCCGCTGGCTTCACCGGCTCCACCCACACGGTGGACCAGGTGGCGCCGACCTTCGACGTCGCCGCCGCCACGTCCAGCATCACCAACACCGGCTTCACCCTGTCCGCCAGCCTCAACGAGGCGGGGACCATTTACTACGTCCTGGTCCCCCGCAACGCGACCGCTCCGACCGCCGCGGAAGTGGAAGCGGGCACGGCTTCCGGCGGCGGAGGGGCGCTGAAGTCCGGCAGCCTCAGCGCGTCGCCGTCGCCGTTCGACGGCAGCGGATCGATCAGCGGACTGACCGCCGCGCACCGGTGAACAGCGTCGTTCCTTCGGTGTCGGGCACGGCGACGGTTGGCGGCAGCCTGTCCGCGGGGACCGGCACCTGGAGCGATCCGGACGGCGACCCGCTGGGTTACACCTACCAATGGTACCGGGCCGACGACAGCAACGGCACCAACGCCGCCTCGATCAGTGGGGCGACGAGCGCCAGCTACACGCTGACCACCTCGGACGCCCACAAGTACCTGCGCGTCRWGGTGACGGCCAACGACGGCAATTCCAACACGACGACCGCCTACTCCGCCTACACGGCGATCCTGAACAGCGCGCCGGTGAACAGCGTGGCGCCGAACGTGACGGGCACGGCGACGGTGGGCAACGCGCTCAGCACGACCAACGGCACCTGGAGCGATCCGGACGGCGACRRCCGGWSCTTCACCTACCAATGGTACCGGGCCGACGACAGCAACGGCACCAACGCCGCCTCGATCAGCGG
>NZ_JBFUHT010000019.1:0-166759 GCF_056402275.1 Azospirillum sp. P4_B5 | reverse complement strand
ATGCTCAAGCGACCCGCGATGCCAGTCCCTTCCGGAACCGGTCCGCGGCCAACGGCCAAAACCGCCGCCTGCGCATCCCTTCTCACAACACGGTATCAACGATATCCAAGATCCCGCGGCTCCAGGAGAACCGCAATACCCCGCGCCCAATCCCTTCAAGGAGTGGGCCGCCAGGGCCAGATTGTCTTTTGCGCTCCCGACCCGTCAGCGCCTCGTTGGCGGCCACCGCGTCGGGAGGCGCTTTATATGCGTGGTGCCCCGGGGGTGGCAAGCACTTTTTTCGACCCCCGGCGATTTTTCTCCCGTCCCCTTCCGAACGCACATGACACCCTTTTCATTGGCTGTGCCGCGCAGGGGATCGCATAGTCGGGCCAACAGCTGAAGGGATCTCCAGCTTGGACGCGGCCTTAATCAATGGTTCGTTAACCAAAATTCGGCAAGGTTGCACAACGGCAGAAACTCGCCGCCAGCCGACCGCCGGGACCATCAGACACAGGTCCGACCGCCGCGATTGCGCTGAACCATTTTATAAAGGCTGACAAGCGTGACATTGCTTCGCACGCCGACCTTGGTCGAAGCCCCGGGCGCCGGCCATCGTTCGTCCGAATCTTCGAACGATGCCCTCTCCTCTTCCTTTTCCTCTCTCCCTGTTTCCGGCGTGCTGCGGGGCAGCGCAATGCCGGAAATGCTTCGGGACGAACTGCTGCCCGACATCTTCGCGGACACGGCGCGGGCCATGCCGGAGCGGACCGCCATCCTGTTCGATGGGCGCCGCGTCAGCTACGGGGAACTGGAGGCTCGGGCGAACCGTGTCGCCAACGCGTTGCGCGCGCGGGGCTACGGTCCGGGGAACTTCGTCGGTTTGTGGATGACGCGGTCGCTCGACCTGCATGTGGCGCTGCTCGGCATTCTGAAGGCTGGCGCGGCCTATCTGCCCTTCGACGCCGACGCGCCCGCCGAACGCGTGGCGGTCAGCCTCGCCGACTGCTCCGCGCGGGCCATCCTGGTGGACGCCGTGACCGCGTCGAAGGCGGCCGGGCTCGCGGTGCCCGCTCTTCGGCTGGAGGACCTGACCTGCGATGATGAGCGCGCGCCCGATCTGCGCGCGGACGGTGTCAGCCGGAATCACCCGGCCTACGCGATCTACACCTCGGGCTCGACCGGCAAGCCCAAGGGCATCGTCATCAGCCACGCCAACATCTGCCACTACCTGCGCGCCGCCAACAGCCTGTACGGCATCACCGGCGAGGATGTCGCCTTCCAGGGCGCGTCCGTGGCCTTCGACCTGTCGCTTGAGGAGATCTTCGTGCCGTATCTGGTCGGCGCGACGCTCTGGGTGGCGAGCCGGCAGGTGCTGGACGAGGCCGACCGGCTGGCCGACGTCCTGAACGACGCTGGCATCACCGTGCTGGACACCGTGCCGACCCTGCTCGCCATGCTGCCCCAGGACGTGCCGAGCCTTCGCGTCATCATTCTGGGCGGCGAGGCCTGTCCGCCCGCGGTGGCCGCGCGGTGGTGCCGTCCGGGTCGGACGATCTTCAACAGCTATGGCCCGACCGAGGCGACCGTGGTCGCTACCGTGGCCGAGGTGCGCCCAGACGAGCCGGTCACCATCGGCCGGCCGATTCCGAACTACAGCTGCTATGTGGTGGACGAGGCGATGGCGCTGGTCGCCCCCGGCACACAGGGCGAGCTGCTGATCGGTGGGCCGGGGGTGGCGCAGGGCTATCTGGGGCGCCCGGACCTGACCGCCGAGAAGTTCATCCGCAACCGCTTCGCCATCCACGGCAACGACCCGCTGCTCTACCGCTCCGGCGACGCGGTGAGCGTCGACCCGAACGGCAACCTGCTGTTCCACGGCCGCATCGACGACCAGGTGAAGATCCGCGGCTTCCGGCTGGAGCTGGGCGAGATCGAAGCGAAGCTGACCGACATGGCCGGCGTGAGCCAGGCCACCGTCGTGCTGCGCAACGACAACGGGCTGGACCGGCTGGTCGCCTTTCTGGTGCCGCAGGCTGGCGCCGCGCTGGACAAGACGGCGCTGCGCGACCAGTTGCGCGCCCGGCTGCCAAGTTACATGGTGCCGTCTCATTTCGAGGTGACGGACCGCCTGCCCCGCCTGACCTCCGGCAAGGCCGACCGCAAGGCGCTGCAGGGCGCGCCGCTGACCGACGACGCCGGCCCCGGCGAACAGGACGAGCCGCAGACCCCGACGGAAGCCGCCCTTCTGGAGGCCGCCAAGCGCGTCTTTCCCGGCCAATCGGTGCCGCTGGAGGCCGACTTCTTCATGGACCTGGGCGGGCATTCACTGCTCGCCGCGCGGTTCGTGTCGGCGGTGCGGGAGACCCGGCATCTCGATGGGTTGACCCTGCAGGACGTCTATGGCGCCCGCAGCCTGCGCGCCATGGCCGAACGGCTGGACTCCCGGGCGCCACGCGGCGGCAACGGCGGCGGGGCGGAGCGCAAGGACCGTTCCTTCACGCCGCCTCCCCTGCTTCGCCGCTTCCTCTGCGGGGCGGCGCAGGCGGCGGCCCTGCCCCTCATCCTGGCGCTGATGACGGCGCAGTGGCTCGGCGTCTTCGTCAGCTACATGCTGCTGTCCGGCGAGGATGCCAATTTCCTGCAGGAAATCGCCACGCTGCTCGGCGTCTACATGGTCATCAACGCGGCCACGGTGGTGATCGCCGTCGCCGCCAAATGGCTGGTCATCGGGCGGACGAAGCCGGGGCGCTACCCGCTGTGGGGCGTCTATTATTACCGCTGGTGGCTGGCGCAGCGCTTCATCAGCCTCGTCCATCTGAAGTGGTTCCAGGGCTCGCCGGTCATGCGGGTCCTCCTGCGCGCGCTTGGCGCCAAGGTGGGCGACGAGGCGCTGATCGGCGACTTCGAGTCCGGTGCCATCGACCTCGTCACCATCGGCGCCGGTGCCTCGATCGGCGGCAAGGTGAAGCTGGCGAACGCCGAGGTGATCGGCAACGAACTGGTCATCGGCGCCGTGGACATCGGCGCCGACGCCTATGTCGGCACCTCCTGCGTCATCGGCATGGACGCGTTGGTCGGTCCCGGCACGGAGCTGGCCGACCTGACCGCCCTGCCCGCCGGCGCCCGCACCGGCGCCTATGAGCGCTGGGACGGCTCGCCGGCCCGCCGCGTCGGCAGCGTCGACCGGGCGGAGCTGCCTGCCCCGGCAACCGCCGGACGGCTGCGCCGCGGGCTGAACGCCGCCTTCTACACGGCGATGCTGCTCGCCCTGCCGCCGATCTCGCTGATGCCGATCTTCCCGGCCTTCTACCTGTTCGACAATCTGGACGGGGTTCTGGGGTCGGTCTTCGGCGTCAGCTACCTCTATTACCTGCCTCTGATCGCCTGGCCGACCGCCATGGCGCTGGTCGCGGTGACGGTCTGCATGATCGCCGCCGTGCGCTGGATCGTCCTGCCGCGCGTCGAGGCCGGCACCTACTCGGTGCACAGCGGTTTCTACCTGCGCAAATGGATGGTGGCGCTGTCCACCGAGGTGATGCTCGACACCCTCAGCTCGCTCTACGCCACGGTCTACATGCGGGCGTGGTACCGGCTGATGGGCGCCAAGATCGGCAAGGACGCGGAGATCTCCACCAACCTCGCCGGGCGCTACGACCTCGTCGAAATCGGCGAGAAGTGCTTCATCGCCGACGAGGTGGTGCT
This sequence comes from Azospirillum sp. P4_B5, assembly GCF_056402275.1. Classification (NCBI taxonomy): domain Bacteria; kingdom Pseudomonadati; phylum Pseudomonadota; class Alphaproteobacteria; order Rhodospirillales; family Azospirillaceae; genus Azospirillum; species Azospirillum sp. P4_B5. The sequence goes on along the minus strand of NZ_JBFUHT010000019.1, from coordinate 163,075 downwards.
GGGCGACGAGGACATCCGCCGCGGCTGGATGTTCCTGAAGCCGGTGAAGACCGAGGCACGCGTGTTCGTCGGCAACGACGCGGTGGTTCCGGCGGGGGCCAGCATCCCCACCGGCTCGCTGATCGGCATCAAGTCGAAGCCGCCCGCCAACGAGGCGATGTCCGCCGGGGAGACGTGGTTCGGCAGCCCGCCGATCAAGCTGCCGGTGCGCCAGCGCTTCGACGGGGTCGGCGCCAACTGGACCTACGAGCCGTCCAAGGCCCGCCGCCTGGGCCGCGCGGTGTTTGAGGCCTTCAGCCTGTCAATGCCGACGATGCTGTTCATCACCTTCGGCACGCTGGCGGTGGAACTGTTCGCCCCGGCCATCCTGGAGCAGCGCTATGGCGCCTTCCTGGCGCAGTTCCTGGCGGTCAGCGTCGCCATCCCGGTGGCGATGGTGGCGGTGGTCATCCTGGTGAAGTGGCTGCTGATGGGCCGTTACACGCCGACCGTGAAGCCGATGTGGTCCTGGTGGGCCATGAAGACGGAAGCGGTGGCGGTGCTCTACTGGGGCCTCGCCGGCAAGGTGCTGCTGGACCATCTGCGCGGCACGCCGATGCTGCCCTGGGTGCTTCGCCTGTTCGGCACGAAGTTCGGCGAGGGCGTCTTCATGGACACCACCGACATCACCGAGTTCGATTGCGTGACGGTCGGCGACCACAGCGCGGTGAACGCCTTGTCGGCCCTCCAGACGCACCTCTACGAGGACCGCGTGATGAAGGTCGGCTGCGTCAAGGTCGGCCGCGGGGTCACCATCGGCGCCGGGTCCACGGTGCTGTACGACACCAGCGTCGGTGATTACGCCCATCTCGGCCCGCTGACCCTGGTCATGAAAGGCGAGGAGATCCCGGCGCACACGGAATGGGCCGGCGCCCCGGCGGAGCCGGTGGTCGAGGGCCAGCCTGAGTTGACGACACAGTTCAAGAGCGCCGCGTAAGCTCTTGTCGGTGTTGAACTGTTGCGGCCCGGCATCCAGCGCTTCGGCGGTGGGTCCGGGCCGCATCGTTTCAAGGCCTGCGCAAGGCCCTTTCCTTATCGCCGCAGGGCGTTCCGTTCCCGTTGTGCGCCGGGCGAAGGGGTGTATAACGGTGCGCGAGCGTGGCCCTGGCCCTTTTGCGCGCTCCAACGCGCCGCATCGGGGCCTGTGACCCAAGAACAGGAAGGAAGCCCCCCGAATGCCCGACGACATCAGCCCCGCCCGCGGCGCCTCGACGCTGTTTCCGCTGGCCAAGGACGACACGACTTACCGCAAGCTGACCTCGGATCACGTCTCGGTCGTCGAGTTCGACGGCGAGCCGGTCCTGAAGGTGGAGCCGGAGGGCCTGCGCCTGCTGGCCGAGGAAGCCTTCAAGGACATCAACCACCTGCTGCGCCCCGGCCATCTCGGCCAGATCCGCGCGATCCTCGACGATCCGGAAGCCTCGCCGAACGACAAGTTCGTGGCGCTGGACCTGCTGAAGAACGCTAACATCGCCGCCGCCGGCACCCTGCCGATGTGCCAGGACACCGGCACCGCCATCATCATGGGCAAGAAGGGCCGTCGCGTCTTCACCAAGGGCGGCGACGAGGCCGCCCTGTCGGAAGGCGCCCGCGACGCCTACCTGAAGCGCAACCTGCGTTACAGCCAGCTCGCCCCGATCTCCATGTACGAGGAGAAGAACACCCGCAACAACCTGCCGGGCCAAGTCGAGATCTACGCGGAGGGCGAGGACGCCTACAAGTTCCTGTTCATGGCCAAGGGCGGCGGGTCGGCCAACAAGACCTTCCTGCATCAGGCCACCCCGTCGGTGCTGGCGCCGGACCGGCTGCTGAAGTTCCTCGAGGACAAGATCCGCTACCTCGGCACCTCGGCCTGCCCGCCCTACCACCTCGCCATCGTCATCGGCGGCCTGTCGGCGGAGCAGAATCTGAAGACGGTGAAGCTGGCCTCGGCCCGCTACCTCGACAACCTGCCGACCGAGGGCGGTGAGGACGCGCACGCCTTCCGCGACCTCGCCATGGAAGCCGAGGTGCACAAGCTGACCCAGACCATGGGCATCGGCGCCCAGTTCGGCGGCAAGTATTTCTGCCACGACGTCCGCGTCATCCGCCTGCCGCGCCACGGCGCCTCCATGCCGATCGGCATCGGCGTGTCCTGCTCGGCCGACCGTCAGGCGGTGGGCAAGATCACCAAGGACGGCATCTTCCTGGAGCAGTTGGAGACCGATCCGGCGAAGTATCTGCCGGAGATCACCGACGGCGATCTGGCCGGCGAAGTGGTGAAGATCGACCTCAACCAGCCGATGAGCGAGATTCTCGCCACGCTGAAGCAGTATCCGATCCGCACGCGCCTGTCCCTGAGCGGCCCGCTGATCGTCGCCCGTGACCTCGCCCATGCCAAGCTGCGCGCGCGGCTGGACGCCGGCGAGCCGCTGCCGGACTACTTCAAGAACCACCCCATCTATTACGCCGGCCCGGCCAAGACCCCGGAGGGCTATGCGTCGGGCTCGTTCGGTCCGACGACCGCCGGGCGCATGGACAGCTTCGTGGAGCAGTTCCAGGCGGCAGGCGGCTCGATGGTCATGCTGGCCAAGGGCAACCGCAGCCCCGAGGTGACCGCGGCCTGCAAGACGCACGGCGGCTTCTATCTGGGCTCCATCGGCGGCGCCGCGGCCCGTCTGGCTCAGGACTGCATCAAGAAGGTGGAGTGCGTCGAGTATCCGGAACTCGGCATGGAGGCCATCTGGCGCATCGAGGTCGAGGACTTCCCGGCCTTCATCATCGTCGATGACAAGGGCAACGATTTCTTCAAGGAGCTGAAGCTGGCGTAAGCGGTGGCGCTCCCTGTCCCCTTCTCCCACACAGCGGAAAGGGAGACGGGGAGCGCAACGGCTCAATCATCCGCGTAGGGGTTCTTCTGCTTCCGCAGCAGCAGCCGCACCGGCACGCCCGGCAGGTCGAACGTCTCGCGCAGATGCGCGATCAGATAGCGCTGATAGCTTTCCGGCAGATCCAGCGGCTTGTTCACGAACAGCGCCACCGTCGGCGGACGCGCCTTCACCTGCGTGGCGTAGCGGATCTTCACGCGCCGGCCCTCGACCAGGGGCGGCGGGTGGTGATCCAGCACGCCCTCGATCCAGCGGTTGAGCTGGGCGGTCGGGATGCGGCGGTTCCACTGCCCGTAGGTCGACAAGATCGAATCCAGCAGCGTGTCCAGCTTCTTGCCCTGAAGGGCGGAGATGGTCACGACCTCCACGCCCTTGATCTGGGCCAACGCGGCCTGAAGCTTGTCCTCGACCTGACGCAGGGCCATGGCGCGGTCGTCTACGGCGTCCCACTTGTTCAAGGCGATGACCAAAGCGCGGCCCTCCTCCACCACCGTGCGGGCGATGGTCAGGTCCTGCTTGTCGAGGATCTGGTTGGCGTCGACCACGAGCAGGACGACCTGGGCCATGCGGACGACGCGCAGGGCGTCGGCGACGGCCAGCTTCTCCACCTTGGCGTCGACGCGGGCGCGACGGCGCATGCCGGCGGTGTCGACCAGCCGGAACTTGCGGCCGCGCCATTCCCAATCGACGCTGATGGCGTCGCGCGTCATGCCGGCCTCGGGGCCGGTCAGCACGCGCTCCTCGCCGATCAGGGCGTTGAGCAGGGTGGACTTGCCGACGTTCGGACGACCGACGATGGCGATCTGGATCGGGCGGGCGCGCTCCTCGTCGGTTTCCGGCTGGTCGCCGACCGGAAGCTCCTCCTCCCCCTCGCCCTTGGTGGGAGCCGAAGCCTTCTCGACCGCTTCCGGCTCGGGCAGGGCGTAGGGCAGCAGGGCCTCGACCAGATCGGCCATGCCCTCGCCATGCTCCGCCGACAGCGCGAGGGGGTCGCCCAGGCCAAGCTCGAAGGCCTCATAGAGACCGGTCATCCCCACCTTGCCTTCCGCCTTGTTGGCGACGAGGATGACAGGGGTCTTGCTCTTGCGCAGCAGGGCCGCGAAGTGGCGGTCCAGCGGCGTGATGCCGGTGCGGGCGTCCACGATGAACAGCGCCACGTCGGCGCGTTCCAGGGCGCGTTCGGTCTGGCGGCGCATGCGCGCTTCCAGGCTGTCGTCGGTGACGTCCTCCAGGCCCGCGGTGTCGACCACGGTGAAGGACAGCCCGCCCACGCGGGCGGGGGCCGAGCGCCAGTCGCGCGTCACGCCGGGCGTGTCGTCGACCAGCGCCAGCTTCTTGCCGGCCAAACGGTTGAACAGAGTCGATTTGCCGACATTCGGCCGACCGACGAGAGCGACGGTGAAGGACATCGGGCCGGGGGCCTTATAAAGAACCAAGGGTGGCGATCAGCGGTACGCCACCAGCGTACCGTTCTCGCCCAGGACATATAGGGTGTTGTTCGCCACGACCGGAGGCAAATAGGTGGAGGCCGGCAGCGAATAGCGGGTCAGCACCTGCCCGTCGCTGGGCGACAGGGCGAGCATCTGGCCGTTCGACCCGGTGACGTAGAGCTTGCCACCGGCCAGGACCGGACCGGACCAGGTGATCGGCCCCTTCTTGTCCTCCGGATCGGTGAACGGCGCGAGCTGCGCGACCCAGCGGGCGTGCCCGGCCTGACGGGTCAGGGCGACCAGCTCCGAATCGTTGGTGATCACGAAGATGTGGTCGCCGGCGAGCCAGGGGGTCTGGGTGCCGCCGATCTCGGCCTCCCACAGGCGGATGCCGATGCGCTCGTCGATGGCGATCATGCGGCCGGAGTGGCCGATCGCGTAGACGACGCCGCGGTCGATCACCGGCAGGCCGCGGATGTCGGCAAGGCTGCTCAGGGCGCCGCTGCGGCGGATGGCCGCCAAGCTCTCCTGCCACGCCACGCGCCCGTTCTCCGGGCGCAGGCCGTACAGCTCGCCGGAAGAATAGGGGGCGACGATCAGGGTCGGCGAGGCCGCCGCGCTGACGGCGCCCAGCAGACCCGCGGTCTCCAGGATGCCCTGATGCGACCACTGGACGGCGCCGTCGGAGGCCGACAGGGCGGTGAGTTGGTTGTCGAGCGTCAGGACGAGGACGCGCCCGCCCTCGACCGTCGGCGCGCCGCGGACCGGACCCGGCACGCGCTTGCGCCAAATGATCGAGCCGTTGGCGGGATCGAGTGCCACCACCTCGCCGAAGCCGGTGGCCGCGAAGACGCGCCCGTCGGCGAAGGCGACACCGCCGCCGCTGGCGCCGCCGCGCTCCTTCTCCGGCTTGGTGTCGATCCGCCAGAGCTGGCGCCCGGTGCGCTCGTCGAGGGCGGCGACGTGCGAGTCGGCGTCCATGGCGAAGATGCGCCCGTCGGCGATGACCGGAGTCGCCAGAAGCGAACGGGAGCTGCTCGCCCCCGTGCCGACGTCGCCGCGCCACGCCTCGGCGGGCGTGGCCGACAAGGCGAGGTTGCCGCCGGCGTGCTCCGGCGTGCCGCCGGGCTGCGCCCAGGCCGGATTGGTGACGGCGGTCGGCAGGGTGACCGGCGTGCCGACCAGCCGCTGGTCGACCTCGACCTTGCGCTCGCGGGTCAGGACCGACACCCGCTCACCCGGCAGGGGCGGATCGGGAGTCTTGCCGAACCACCCGCTGACGGTGTCGCAGCCGCTGAGCAGCACGGCCAGCAGCGGGGCGGAGAGCAGTGCGGTGCGCAGGGAGCGGCGCTTCGCGGTGGGGTGCGCGGTCGGGGCGGCCATGGGAATGCGGGTCATCAGCTCTTGCCGTAGAGGGTGGCGAGATCGGCGGCGCGCGACCGGACGCCGGCCGGAGCCTGCGAGTCGTCGGCCAATTGCTGGAACAGGGTGCGCGCGCGCTCCTTGTCCCCGGAGCGTGCGGCGAGCACGGCGCTCATTTCGCGGGCGGAGAAGCGCCAGGGGTTGGCGTCCGCCGTCAGAGGCTGGAGCCGCGCCTGAAGCTGGGCCGGATCGCCGGAGTCGAGCTGGTGCATCACCGACAGCAGGGCCGCCAGTTCACGGTAGACCGCGGCGGCGGCGGCGTTGTTGGACAGCGTGTCGTAGACGGTCACGGCCTCCGCCGTCTTGCCCTCGCGGGCCAGCAGGGCGGCGGCGTTCAGCTGCGCCAGCGCGGCCATGCCGGGGTCGGACTTGGCGGCGAAGGCGGCCAGCGCCTCGACGCCCTTGTCCGGCCCCTGGGCGGCCTGGGACAAGGCGGCGGCCAGGGCCGTCGTCCCGCTCTCCTTCTGCGATTGCTGCCAGTTGCGCCAGGCGACCGTGCCGCCCGTCGCGGCGACGACCGCCAGCGCGGCCGCCAGCATGATGCCGCCGTAGCGCTTGAACACGCGCTCCATGCGGTCGCGGCGCAGATCCTCGTCGACTTCGCGGAAAATATCGCTCATGGCTCTACAGCGGCATCCTACGGCACGAAAACCGTTACAGCGGAGATTGCGCCCGCGCGCGGCTGCGGCGGGCGGTTCTGATGGTTCAAAGGGCCGGATAGCATTGGGCGCCGCACGCGGTCAAGGCGCAACGGCGCCCATCCGGGCATTAAGGCCGCGCTTGGGGTGGATTCAGGTTGGATTCCGCCATTTGATGGAGCAGCCCATGCTGGGGATTTGGTCAGTGGGCCCCTGCCCCGTCTGGGCGATGCGGACCATCGCGTGGAACAGTTCGCGCGGGGCGTCGGGGATCGGCTCGCGCTTGGAGGCGTCCAGCCGCCCGCGGTACTGCAGGCAGAGGTCGGCGTTGAAACCGAAGAAGTCCGGCGTGCAGACCGCGCCGTAGGCCCGCGCCACCTCCTGCGTCTCGTCGAGCAGATAGGGGAAGGTGAAGCCGTGCTCCGCCGCGAAGCGCTTCATGTTGTCGAAGCCGTCGTCGGGATAGGCGTCGGTGTCGTTGGACATGATGGCGACGGCGCCGATGCCATGGGCCCGCAGCGCGTCGACCTCCTCGACGATTCGCCCGATCACCGCCTTCACATAAGGGCAATGGTTGCAGATGAACATGACCAGCGTGCCGCTCGGCCCCTGGACATCGGACAGGCTGTAGGTCTTTCCATCGGTTCCCTTCAGGCTGAAATCCTCCGCCTTCCGGCCGAAGTCGCACACCGGGGTTTCCGCCGCCATCGCTGTCTTTCCTCCTTCTGGACCCATGAACGCGCCGCCGGCGCGGGTTCGGGCATGAGTATATGAGGTGAGGCGAAAGCCGGAATCGAAAAGGCCGCGGCGGCACCTTGTTCGTGCCTGCTCGCGGCCCTGTCGGTCTCCAACCCGGTTTTCTTCGTTTCCCGCCCTGCCCCGTAACCTTCGGACCTGCCCCCTTAGGATGCCATGGCGGCGGCGGCGATCACCGCCTGGGTGCGGTTCTTGACGCCCAGCGACTTGAAGATCGCCGTGACGTGGATCTTCACCGTGCCCTCGGACAGGCCGAGTTCGTAGGCGATCTGCTTGTTCGACTTGCCCGCCCGCAGGCAATCCAGGACTTCGCGCTGGCGCTGGGTCAGACCGTAGGCGCTGCGGTCCGCGCCGTCCAGGCGACCGCGGCGCGGCGCGGCGTCGGAGGCCGCCGTCGCCGCGGTGAGCGCGCCGGGGGGCACATAGATACCGCCCGAGAAGACGAGGTTCAGCGCGCCCATCATCACCTTGACGCTGCTGGACTTCGGAATGTAGCCGGTGGCCCCGTGGTCGAGCGCGCCGCGAATGTCGTTCAGCGCTTCGGAGGCGGAGATCACCACAACCGGCACGCCCGGCTGCAGACTCTGCACCTCGCGCAGCCCGTCGAAACCCGGCCAGTTCGGCATGTGCAGGTCCATCAACACAACGTCGAACCCGCCGCCCACGCGGCACTGCTGAAGCACCTCGTCGAAAGTGCCCGCCTCGACAAAAATCGCGTCCCCGTGAAGCTGCTCCAGAAGACGGCGCAGGCCTTCACGAAAAAGGAGATGGTCGTCACCGATCAGAATTTTCATGGCCCCGTCCGCCTTCGTTCTATCCCGTTGCTTCGGATCAGCCCTCCCGGACTAACCGGGCCACCCCGTTGGCGATCCAACTACCCTTTCGCCACGTGGCTTGAAGAACTGCTACCACAATCGGAAGAGAGCCAATATCCGGACAAGGGCCATAGGTCATTTGCGCCCGGAAAGTCCCTCCGATACAGCGAAGGCCGACTGAACAAAACAAGAACTATTACTTTATGGATATTTCCTTGTCCGAAAGAAAGGGGAAGCGCAATTTTTTCCATGTTTGGTTGTTCAGAATGAGGGCGTCACGATGCCCACCCCGGCAGCATCCGACGCGCGCAAAGGCTCGGCCTCAATGATCGAAATGCGTGAAAACCTATCCGAACGACGCACCCCACTGTACGGATGGCCAGTCCTTTTTCTGCGCGAATGCGCCACCTTGCGGCACACACCTGTACTGGCCTTTCAGCGCAGTCCGTCACAAAAGAGTTATCGCTTGGAGAGACCTGATCACCATTCAGATGCGCTTGACCATCTTGAGTGATCGTCTATCGTTTGATTTACGTGTTACACGCCTAATTTATAAACTGTTTATCACAGTGTCAAGTTTTTTTCCAGGTTTGATGGATATATGCCTGAAATTCGATGCAGTCTTTAAACGAAACCACTTAAGCGAAGATACAGAGCGCCGACTGATAGTGAGCACGAGACAAGCCTAAAACACAGGCGGCGATAATGCCCGACAAGGGCCTGCCGTGGATGCCTCCTCCAAACAGAGCTGACCCATGCAAATGAACCATGAGTACGCCCAAGAGAAAGCATCGCACTCGACCCGCAACGCGGTGACCCCAATGCACGTCTGCCTGATACTCGACAACAATTCCCTGACCGACACCGTGGTGCAGGCGCTCGACCGGGCCGGTCGCCATCGTGTGACCGTCTTCCACGACATATCGGAACTAACGCAGAGCACGCTGACGCCCGATGCGATCCTGATCGGCCTTCAGCAGTTCACCGCGCTGCGCGAGAACGAACCGATGGTGTACCTGCGGCTGTCACGCCGGTCGCGGATCGTCGTGGTGCTGTCGTCGCGGGAATTGCTGGACGCCGCACACATCCTGGCCTTCGCCGATGCGTGGGTGTTCGAGGACATCAACGTGGACCGCATCAACGAACTGCTGGATCTGGGGCTGGAGGGGCACTGTCTGATGCCCAAGCAGTTCCTGTCCCGGCTGGGCGTCGATGAGATCCGGCTGACGCTGCTGCCAAGGCTGTCGGAACCGGAGTTCGAGACCCTGCGCCTGCTTGGCCAGGGGTTGAACAACCGGACGATCGCCAACCAGCTCGATCTGTCCGAGGCGGTCATCAAGTCGATGGTGCGCAGCGTCCTGTCCAAGCTGCACTTCCGCAACAGAACGGAAGCCGGCGTCTTCGCCGCGCGACAGCAGGGCGCGTTGCAGTCCGCCCGAGAAGGGATGGTGCCGCCGCATATGCACGCGGCCCCGGCCCACCGGACCGGCACGTCCTGACGCTTCGTCGGACGCGTTTCATCCCGATCAACCGAAAGAATCCCGGCCACCGTGCCGGGATATTTTCTGTCTGAGCATCACCTCCGCTGGGATGCCACCAACCGGCCACCAATCGGAATGCAATCCCGACGCTTGCGGCCGCGCCCGGCGCCTGCACCGGTGGGGATGATCGCGGGAGTGCTATTACTGGTGAGCCGCCGCCGCGGTCACCGCGCCAGCCCCTGCCAACTCCCCGCCAATGCCGTTGTTCAGCGCCCAGATCGCCGCCTGGGTGCGGTTCGAGGCGTTGATCTTGCGCAGCAGGCTCTTCAGATGGACCTTCACCGTCGCTTCGGTGATGTTCAGATGGTTGGCGATCATCTTGTTGCTGTCGCCGTTCAGCAGGCAGCGCAGGATCTGCACCTCCCGTTGGGACAAGCCCTTGCGCGAGACCGGCATGTCGGTGCCGTTCCCGTTCACCCGGCCGGAGATCAGCAACGCGGCGAGATGGGTGGGAAACACCTTCTCGCCCATCATCACGAGGCGCAGGGATTGGGCCAGCGCATCGGACGACAGATCCTTCATCAGATAGCCGTCCGCTCCGGCCTCCAGCGCGTTGGCGAGGCGGCGGGTGCACAGATCGCTGGTCAGGATGACCATGCGCGCATCGGGAAGTTGGGCGCGCAGCCGCCGCATGCCGTCGGCCTCCTCCTCGCCCCCGTTGACCAGATCGAGCAGAATGAGCTGCGGACGCAGGCCGTTCTCCACTGAGTTCAGCGCCTCCCGCAAATTCCCCGCCTCGGCTGCGATCTGGAAGGGTGAATCGTCGAGAAGCCTCTTAAGGCCTTCGCGGAACAGCTTGTTGGAGTCGATCAGAAATGCACGCACTGGTTCCATTGGTCAGCTCCCGCGATTTTTGGAAATTGCTCTGACTCCCTGGGCAATCTTGTAGGCTACCAATCACCCGAGGTTTCCCCACCCGTGCCCCACCGATGGCATTGACGTGCCGATATTTTGGATGACCTTACCCCTGTGTCGCGCAATACGGTACCACTCTGTGGGATTAAAAGAAGAACGCATTAGGCATATGCGCAAAGCTACTTTTAATCATGGGTTACTGCGTATCTTTTAAAGTAATCGACATCCCCAATCGAATGGGTACTTTCCAACTTTTCTACCACTTTCTTGCAAATGGACGCACGCTTTGGATGCGTGAGAGGGACACCCGATTCATGGGGGTTGCCGAAAGTTCCCGACCCCAGACCGACAGGAGGCACTCATGCCGAAGAAGCGCATCCGCCTCTTGCCGCGCGCGTCCTATGATCGCCTCAAGCCACCCCACCGTAGGTTATAGCACCATGCGGAGGGAGCGGTTCCAACGACGGCGGTGCATGGTTCGATGTGGACGATGATCGGCGGTGCAGCCGTCGGCTACCTGCTGCTTCTGGCCCGAAGCGCCTGGAAACAAGGGGAGATGCGCCAGTTCCTGCGCAGCCTTGCCATCGTGGCCGTCCTGTGCGGGCTGGTCGCCGGCACGGTGCTTTTGGCGATGCTGCTCGACTCGCGCTGACCGTTGGAAAGCAACCCGCCGGAGAGGGCGAAGCCGGAACGCAGGAAGGCCCCTCCCCGCCTGAAAACGGAAAGGGGCCTCCCTGGACCGGTCTGCCGTGGATGGACGGTCAGATCTGGCCGCGCTCGTGGGCCTGCCGCATCAGCACATACTGGCGCATCATCTGATTGCGGAAGCGGTAGCGGGTCCAGCCCGGCTCGACCACCGGAGCCAGCACGCCGCCATACTCCTCGCGGCAAAGCCGCTCCAGAATACCGAGTGCCTCCTTGGTCGGCGGCGAGCCGCCCGGTCCGGCGAGGTCCTTCGGATCGAAGGTTCCGTAGGCATCCGCCGGGCACAGCGCGCAGGCCAGCAGCACATCCTCCAGTTCGGCGCGGCGTTCGGCGGCCAGTGCGCGGGCGTAGGAGTCGACGATGCCGCGCTCCGCCTCCTGGAGGCAGCGGGTGACGGCGTAGGCGAGATCGTCCCGCTCCACCACCGTCGAACCGCGGCTGACCGCGCTGCGGGCGGCGTGCAGGCCAAGAAGCTGGGCGTAGTAAGGCAGGCCGCGGACGAACTCGCAGACGCGATCCACGGCGTCCGGCGCGAAGGCGATCCCGGCGTTTTCCGCCCCCGCGTTGATGAGGCGCCCGATCTCCACATCGGTCATCAGCGGCAGATGCACCGGCACCAGAGACCGCTGGATCGACGGGTGCTTGCCGAGGAGCTGGTCGAGGTTCTCCGCCACGCCGACCACCAGCAGAGTCACCGGGATCGAGCTGTCGGTCAGGTTCTTGAACAGCTCGGCCAGCTTGTTGCGAAAATCCTCGTCGGTGATGCGGTCATACTCGTCGAGGATCAGCAGCACATGGGTGGCGTGGATGCCGGCCAGCACCTCGTTCAGCTCCGTCACGCTGAAGCCGCCCTCGGGCAGAAGCTCGTTGAAGCTGGTGAAGCTGCGGCGCGAGGCGAAGGGATTGTCGATCCCCGACCGGTAGTAGGTGGAGGGAATCTTCTTCAGGAAATGACGGAAGATGTCCTCGAAGCTCAGCTCCGCGCTGCAGGTCAGCTTCAGCGAGAGGTAGCCGGCCTGACCGGCGATCTTCTCGATGGCGTTGGCGACGGAGGTCTTGCCGCGGCCCCGGTCGCCGAACAGGATGACGTGCGCCCGCTCCTCCTCAATGGCGGAGATGATGCGCTTCAGCGTGTCGGTGCGGCCGATGAACAGCGAATTCAACTGCTGCTTGGGCCGCGTCGGTGTGAAGGCCTCGCGCAGCAAACCGTTCAGTTCGGGGGTGAGCCCCTTCAGCATGGCCGGCGCACCGACCGCTCCCGGCCCACGCAACCCGCCGTTCACGGTCATCGTGAAGCGTGGCAGTTCCGTGTCGGCGGACGCCTGGCCGCGCTGGGCGCCCAATCCACCGCCAAGCGGGCTGTTCAACGGATCGTGCCGCAACCCGGATGGGCCGCGCATCGTCTCGCCAAGACCCCCACCAAGCCCCCCACCCTCGGGGCCGCCGACCGGCCGCAGATGCGGCGCCGGACGGCCCGCGAGTGGGCTCTGGGATTGCATCGGCGGATGACCATGAGCCGCATTGCCCGGGGTGGCGCCCGGTCCGGCCGCTCCACCACCCGTGATGCCGCCACCCATGGACATCCGGTCATCCGCATCGGCGGTCGCCCGCCGCTTCCGAAAGAAGTTTCGCATCCGTCCCGATCCCAGAATTCCGCGTTGTCGTCACCAGCCGGCCGCGGCCGGTGGCCTGATCGTCGCGTCCCCTGCCCCGGCCCGGCTGGCCCCGGCTTAGCTGGAGGTGGCCGGCCGCTGCGGTGGACGCACTCCGGATGTAAGCGATGCATCGCCAACGGTTGCCTGGGATTTCGGATGATCATCCAGAGGAGGCCCAACCCTTATGGCGACTCCTTTCGGGAGGGGAGGCGCCTCAAAAGCCGGCCGCATGGCCCAGCAGAGTCCAGACGAACAAGGTCCCGAACAGGGCCGTCAGTCCGGCGAGCTCGCGCAGGAAAACCAGGATCGACATGGCAGTCCTCCTTCATCGGTTGGCGCCGCCGCGCCGGACGGTGTTGACGCTCGGCCACGGCTTCGATGGGAAAACCGTATCAGAACAAAACACGAACAACAAGCGGCTCGTCTCCTATTTGTTCTGTTCTAGAACATGGACCTTGATGCCGGGCGCGAAGGAGCACGCCGTCTTCCCCGTTGTGGCTGGCGGCCCCGCTCCGCCGGAACCATATGGTCTTGTGGTGAGCGGTTGATGTAAGGAGAAGGTTCGCGGCCGAAGCGTTCCGCCCGCAAGGAGGAACCCCCGACACCGGACCGCGATCCGAACGAACGGACCATCATGGACAGCGCCAACCAGCAAACCGGCGACGGACCGAACGGCGCCGCTCCGGCCTCCAACTCCACTCCGCCGGGCCACTCCCCTCAAGCCAACCGCATGCCCGCCCTCGTCCTGGGGGCGCTGGGGGTGGTTTACGGTGACATCGGGACCAGCCCGCTCTACACGATGCGGGAGTCCTTCACCCACACCGGTCTGCCGCTCGACGAGCCGACCATCCTCGGCATCCTGTCGCTGGCGACCTGGGCGCTCATCATCGTCGTGACGCTGAAATACGTCCTGCTCGTCATGCGGGCGGACAACAAGGGCGAGGGCGGCGTTCTGGCCCTGGGCACGCTGGCCCACCGCGGACTCAGCTCCAGGGCGGGCAACCGCGCCATCATGGCGCTGGCGATCCTGGGCATGGCGCTGTTCTACGGCGACAGCCTGATCACCCCGGCCATCTCGGTGCTCAGCGCGGTAGAAGGGCTGAAGGTCGTCACTCCGGCCCTGTCCCCCTACATCGTCCCGATCACGGTGGCGGTGCTGACCCTACTGTTCCTGTTCCAACGGCAGGGAACCGGGCGGGTCGGCATCTTCTTCGGCCCGATCATGGGAGTCTGGTTCGCCACGTTGGCGGTGCTGGGCCTGATGCAGGTGTTGCACTGGCCGGACGTGCTGCGCGCGTTCAACCCGCTCTACGGCGCGGCGCTCTTCGTCGACCACGGCTGGGTGGCGTTCCTGACGCTGGGCGCCGTGGTCCTGGCGGTCACCGGGGCCGAGGCGCTCTACGCCGACATGGGCCATTTCGGGCGGGCGCCGATCCGCATCGCCTGGCTCTACCTCGTCCTGCCGGCGCTGCTGATGAACTATTTCGGGCAGGGCGCCATGCTGCTGCACGAGCCGGAAACGCTGGAGAACCCCTTCTTCCATCTGGCGCCCGACTGGGCGCAGTTGCCCCTGGTCCTGCTGTCCACCGCGGCCACGGTCATCGCCAGCCAAGCGGTGATCTCCGGCGCCTTCTCGTTGACCCGGCAGGCCGTGCAACTCGGCTATCTGCCACGGCGCGAGATCCGCCATACCTCGGAGCACGAGGTCGGTCAGGTCTATATCCCGCGCAACAACTGGCTGCTTCTGATCGGTGTGGTGATCCTGGTGATTGGCTTCGGGTCCAGCAGCAATCTGGCCGCTGCCTACGGCGTGTCGGTGACTGGGGCCATGGCCATCGACACGATCCTGGCCGCGGTGGTGGCTTGGCGGCTGTGGCGCTGGAATCCCCTGCTGGTCGTGGCCGCTTTTTCCATCCTGCTGGTGATTGACCTCGCGCTGTTCGGGGCGACCCTGCTGAAGGTGCCGGACGGCGGCTGGTTCCCGCTGCTGATCGCGGCGGCGGTCTACACGCTGATGACCACATGGCGCCGGGGCCGCCGTATCCTGGCCGAGCGGCTCTACGCCGACGCCCTGCCGATGGACCTGTTCCTGCAGCGCGTCTCGCCGCAATCGCCGCAGCGCGTCGCCGGGACGGCCATCTTCATGACCGGCAACCCCGACGTCGTCCCCCACGCCCTTCTGCACAACATCAAGCACAACCGGGTGCTGCACGAGCGGGTGGTCGTCATGACCGTGATCGTGGAGGAGGTGCCCCGCGTTTCCCCGGACCGCGCCGTTATGGTGGAGAAGTTGGGCAAGGGCTTCTTCCGCGTCGTCCTGCGCTTCGGCTATCTGGAACAGCCGCACATTCCCCGCGCCCTGGAACGGTGCCGCCGCTTCGGGCTGCATCTGGACATGATGGAGACATCGTTCTTCCTGGGCCGCGAGACGCTGATCCCGTCGCGGTCCACCGGTCTGCCGGGCTGGCGCGAGCCCGCCTTCATCCTTCTGTCGAAGACGGCCCTGTCGGCGACGGAATTCTTCTGCATTCCGCCCGGCCGCGTGGTGGAACTGGGCACGCAGGTCGAGATTTGATGATCTCGAGATCTGACGGTCAATCCCGCGCCACGATGGGGGTCAGGCGGAATCGGGCGGCGGCGGCCTCCAGGCGCCCGTCGCGCTTGACCGCTTCGACGAAGCGGTTCACCCGGTCCAACCACAGCGGGTCCCCCGGCGCCACGGCGTAGGCGTAGGGCGTGGTTTGGACCGGATTCTCCGGCGCGATCAGGTGTGCCCACCGGTGGAAGGCGAGCATCCGCTGGCCATAGGGGTAATCGGTGAGAAAGGCATCGGCGCGCCCGGACTGGACCTCGTCCTCCCGCTCCAAAGGTCCCGACACGACGCGGACGCTGGCCTTGCGGAAGAATTGGCTGGCGTAGTCGTCCATGACGGTGCCTTTCTGAACCGCCACCACCATGCCGTCCTGGTCCAGGTCGTCCCACCGCAGGATGCGTGGGTGCGTCTGGGAGGAAACGGCGTAGATGCCGCTGCGCAGGTAGGGCCGGCTGAAAGCGATCTTCTCGGCGCGGGCCGCGGTGACGCCGATGCCGAACATGCCGATGTCGCACCGGTCGCCCAGCAGATCGGCGACGAAGCTCGGGAAGCCGCTTTCCACGAAACTCACCCGTGCGCCAAGATCGTGGGCGAAGGCCCGCGCCATGTCGATGTCCAGGCCCTGGAGTTCCCCACTGTAAAGGTTGCGGAAGGAGATGGCGTAATAATCAGGCCAGATGCACACACGCAGCAGCCCGGTGCGTTGCACCCGGTCAAGCCGGCCTTCCGCCCGGACCGGCGCCGCTCCGGACACCAGGAACACCGACTGGAGCGCCGCATGAAGCGCAAGCGCCGTCAGTGCGATGGAAAGACGCCGCACGGACTCGCACCCCCAGAACCGCCACCAGAACCGCGGCAGGATAGCACTGTGCGCCTGTGAAGCACAGCGCATGCTTGCGATTCGCCCGCCCACTGTTAAGATTCGCAAAACATCAGCACACCGCACGGAGCCGCGCGTGATGGCCAAGCTTGCCCTGTTCCAGCATCGGGGCGCCCTTCTCGCGTTGGCCTTCTTATCGGTGATGGCCCTTGTGTTCGAGGTCGCCTACGACGTCCACGCCGACCGCGCCCTGGCGCTGAGGAAAGCGGCGGAGAACATCGACGATTTGGCGAGCGCCCTGGAAGCCTCGGTCAGTCGGACGGTCCAGGCGGTCGATATCACTCTGGCCTCGGTGGGCGAGGCGATCAGCGACAGCAATCTGCTGCGCGGCCAGCCGACGGAAGGCCAGGAAAGGTCACCGTCCCCGCTGCTTCAGGAGCGGCTGCGGCGGTCGCCGCACCTTCGCGGCCTTTCGGTGCTCGACCGGCGGGGCGTTCTGGTGGCGACCACAGAGGACCAGAACCTGCTCGGCTCCTCCTTCGCGGAGCTGGATCTGTTTCGCACCCAGCTGTCTGGACAGAGCAACGGCCTCTATGTCGGTCCCCCGGTGCGCGGACGCTTCCTGACGCCGACCGGCCTTGCGGACGACCGGTCCGGCAAATGGGTTCTGCCGATGAGCCGGGCGATCCGTGGAGCGGATGGGAGGCTTCTCGGCGTCACCGTCGCCTCGGTCAATCCCGAGTATCTGCAAAGCATCTTCCGTGCGGTGCGCAACGGGCTGCACGGCACGGCGTCGCTCTATCGACGGGATGGCTTGCTCCTGACCCGGCTTCCGCAGGATGGGACGGACGGCATCGGCACGCAAATGGCGGGGATGGACCTGTTCCGCGTCCATCTTCCCGTGTCCGAGGGCGGGGTGTTCCACGAGACCGCCCAGGACGGTGAGGCGCGCATCACCGCCTATCGCGCCACGCCGCTCTGGCCGCTGGTTCTGGCGATCAGCCGTAGCGAGGACGAGGAACTGGCGGGCTGGTGGACAAACCAGCTGGAGATCGCCGGGGTCGCACTGGGCTCCAGCCTGGTCATCCTGTTGTTTGCCACGGCGCTGATTCTTCTACGCCGCAAAGACGCCCAGTTGGAGGACGGCAACGCCCGTTTCAACGCGCTTCTGGAAACCGCCGTGGAGGGCATTCTGACGGCGCGGTCGGATGGCGTGATCGAGACCGCGAACACCGCAGCCCACCGCGTCTTCGGCTACCCGCCCGGCGGCCTGATCGGGCGTCACGTGCAGGAACTGATGGAGCCGCAGCACCACATGGCTCACAGCCGCATCATTGAGGCCATCGCTGCGGGCGCTCGGCCGATCGGCCCGAACTTCACGCGGGAGGTGAACGGATTGCGGATGGATGGGGAGGTGATCCCTCTCGACCTCTCCCTCGCCGAGGTGCAGACGCAGAAAGGGATTCTCTTTGCCGCCTTCTTCCGTGACCTGTCGGAACGCAAGCGGGTCGAGCGGGCGCTGACCGAGGCCAAGGAGAAGGCGGAGGCCGGGCAACGCAGCAAGATGGAATTCCTGGCGACCATGAGCCACGAGATCCGGACGCCGATGAACGGGGTGATCGGCATGGCCGGGCTTCTCCAGGAGACCGATCTGGACGAGGAGCAGCGCGGCTATGCCGACACCATCCGCGACTCCGCGGAATCGCTGCTGACCATCATCAACGACATTCTGGACTTCTCCAAGATCGATGCCGGACGCCTCACCTTGGAGGTGTCGGACTTCGAAGCCGTGCCGCTGGTGGAAAGCGTGGTGGAACTGCTGGCTCCGCGCGCGGCCGCGAAGGGCCTGGAACTGGCCAGCTACGTCCCGCCGGCCCTGCACGGTCCGCTGCGCGGCGATCCCGGGCGGCTGCGCCAGATCCTCATCAACCTTGCCGGCAACGCGGTCAAATTCACCGATCAGGGCAGCGTAACCATCGTTCTGTCGGTGGAGCAGAACACCGTCACCGACGAGGCCGAAGACGGACCGCAACCGCATGAATCCGTGGTCCCAGCCCAGCAGGATAAGCCGGTGACCATCCGTTTCGAGGTGAGGGACACCGGAATCGGCATTGCCGCGGCGGACCACAAGCGTCTGTTCACAATGTTCAGTCAGGTGGATGGGTCATCGGCACGGCGCCACGGTGGGACGGGGCTGGGCCTTGCCATCTGCAAGCGCCTCGCGGAGCTGATGGGCGGGCGGATTGGGGTTCACAGCATGCCCGGCGAGGGCAGCGTCTTCTGGGTCGTCATTCCGTTGTGGCGCGGCACGCCGACGGACGCCGCATCCACGCCGCAAGCCTCGGGAACCTGGGCCGGACGGCGGATTCTTCTGGTGGACGATCTGGCGATGAACCGCGACCTGCTGGCCCGCCAACTCGCCGCGATGGGGCTGGAAACCGAATCCGCCGCCACGGGCGAGGATGCCTTGCACCGGCTTCTGGCGGCGCACGCCACCGGCCGACCGTTTGATGCCGCCATCCTCGATCATTGTATGCCGGGCCTGACCGGTCCGGAACTGGCGGCCCGCATCCGTGCCGTACCGGCTTTGGCCGACTTGCCGCTCGCGCTGGCCACCTCCCACAGGATCGGCGAGATGGAGGGAGAGACCGCCGGCATCGACGTGCGGATCGCCAAACCCGTGCGCTCGACGGCGCTCCGCGCGGCGGTTTCGAACCTGTTCGCCGCCCCGGCGTCCAGGGTTTCGCCGCCGGATACGCTTACCGCCGGCAGGCCGGGCGGTTCATCTCCATCGACATCTCCACCGGGCGGGCCGCTGCTCACCCCGACACCGTCCAGCTTCCCCTCGACCGGCACCGCCCGCCGCCGCATCCTGGTGGCGGAGGACAACCCGGTGAATCTTCAGGTGACGCTGGCCTTGCTGCGCCGGGACGGCCATGCGGTCGATTCCGTGTCGAACGGGCTGGAGGCGGTCAACGCCGTCGCCGCCCTGCCCTACGACCTCGTCCTGATGGACGTGCAGATGCCGGAGATGGACGGTCTGGCCGCGACCCGGGCGATCCGCCGGATGGGCGGGGCGGCCGCCCGCATTCCCATCGTCGCCATGACCGCCAACGCCATGGAGGGGGATCAAGCCACCTGTCTGGCTGCGGGAATGGACGATTACCTGCCGAAGCCCATTGCGGCGGACCAGCTCTTGCGGGCCGTCGCACGATGGAGCGGCTTTCCGAAGGGGAGTGGCCCCGATCGGCGGGAACCGCCTCCGGAGGCTGAAATCCCGCCGCCGCGGATCGACCACGCCAAGCGCAAGGACTTGCGCGACGCTCTCGGCGATGAAGGGTTTGGCCTGTTGATGGACACCTTCGTCCGCGAGACGCCGGCCCATCTCGACCGGCTGCGGCGTGGCGCTCAAGACGGCGACTTTCTGGTCGTGGAGCGCGAGGCCCATATCCTAAAGGGTGCCGCGGGCAATGTCGGCTTCGCGCGGGCCTCCGCACTGGCCGGCGGACTCGTGGCGGCGGCCCGCCGCAGGGATGCCGCCGGCATTGGCCGGGATCGCATCCACGCGTTGGAATCCGCTCTCAAGGACGCCGAGCAGGCCTGCACCCTGGCGAACGACATGCCGGTCGGGCTGGAGATGACGGGTCCGCCGATGGACACATCCAGGGAACGGTAGGCACGCCCGGAACCATCCTCACGCCGTAGCGGGACGGCCGTCGCCGATCGTCAACGCTGACCACCGCAAACGCGCGCGACGAAATTGTCGATGTCGCCGTTCAGCGTCACGGCGCGCCGCGCCAGTTCCCCGGCCGACGAGAGCACTTGGCTGGCGGCGGCACTGGCGTCCTGCGCACCGGAAGACACGCTGGTCACCGCGTCGGCGACGGTGCGCACGCCGGCCGATGCCTCGCGGATGGAGCGGCTGATCTCATCGATCGCCGCGCTCTGCTGTTCGGCGGCACCGGCGATGCCCACGGCGATCTCGTCGATGTCGTGGATCATGCCGCCGACATGCTGGATCACCGCCGCCGTGTCGCGGGTCACCGACTGGACCTGGGCGATTTGGGCGGCGATGTCCTCGGTCGCCTTGGCCGTCTGATTGGCGAGGTTCTTCACTTCCGTCGCCACCACGGCAAACCCCTTCCCGGCCTCCCCGGCCCGCGCCGCCTCGATGGTCGCGTTGAGGGCCAGCAGGTTGGTCTGGCTGGCGATGTCGTTGATGAGCTGAACGACCGCGCCGATCTGGTCGGAGGCGGCCAGAAGCGACCGGATGGTGGCGTCCGCCTCCCGCACCTTCTGCACCGAGCTGCGGGCGAGATCGGCGGTGCGGGACACGCCCTGGGCCACCTCGCCGATGGCGCCGGACACCTCCCCGGTCGCCGCGGCCACGCCGTCCACATTCGAGGACACCTGCTCCGCCGCGGAGGCCGCGGAGAAGGATTGCTCGCTGGCTGTGGCGGCGGTTGCCGTCATGGCGGTGGAGGACGCTTCAAGCTGGGCGGCGCTGGCCGACAGGCTCTGCGCCACCTCCCTGATGTTGGCGCCGATGCGGGTGGCGCTCTCGATGAACTCGCGGCTCTTGCCGTCCATGGCCGCCAGCCCGTCGTTGATCTGGCGGGCGTAGGCGCCGAACTCCCCGACCATGCCGGTCATCACGATGCGCCGGTAATATTGCCCCTCCGCCGCATGCTGCATGGCGGCGTTGGCCTCTTTCCCGAAGGACTCGACGCGGTCCAGCAGACGGTTGATGGTCCGCAGCATGTCCGCGATCGGGCTGCCCCCCTGGATGTTCAGGATGCGCGGCTGAAGATCCCCCTTCTCCGCCGCCGCGATGACCGTGCTGGCCTTTCGGATGGTCCGGTTGGTGAGCGCCAGCCAGCGGATCGCGGCAAGACAAGGCAGAACCGCCAGCAGCCCAAGCGCGGCGACGACGGTGTCGCCGGCCATGAAGCCGTACACCGCCTGTGCCCCCGACAGCAGGGCGGCCGAAGCGGCGGCGGCGAGCGATTTAGAGACTGAAGACAAACTCGTCATAGCTCGTGCCCTTGTCGCGCAGAAGTTTTTCCAGCATGGCACCGGAGGCCGCCATGGCCGCGTTCCGGTCGGCGTGCCGCGCCTCTTCCGCCCGCAACGCGGCGTAGAGGCCCGCCGCCGCGTCCACCGCGGGGCGCGTCGGCACGCGCCGGCTCGAATGGTAGCCGGTGATGGTCCGCCCGTTTCCGCTGTCCGAAGTGCCGAAAACCGGCGTGACGTGGGCGAACACCCAGTAATGGTCTCCGTCCTTCGCCCGATTGACGACATAGGCGAAGATTTCGCTTCCGGCCTCGATGCGGGTCCACAGCAGCTTGTAGACGCAGCGCGGCATGTCCGGATGGCGGACGATGTTGTGCGGTCGCCCCAGCAATTCCGATTCACTGTAGCCGCTGACGCGCAGGAACACGTCGTTGGCGTAGGAAATGCGTCCCTTGAGATCCGTCTTGGAGACGATGATCTCGTCGGGGTGAAAGGTTCGTTCCCGTCCGGTCAGGGTATCGTGTGTGCTTCTTATGCCGACCGCCATGACCGTCCGCCTTTCAAACACGCGACAAACAGGCCACCAACTCGACCGTTGGTAATACCTTTTGTTGATCGACTCATAGCGTACGTAATAATCGGTTGGCTTTAAAAACGGACGACGATGGGCTGCGGCAAATTGTATCACATGCGTCGCGCGTATAAGAGGTTGAAACAAAACGCGCAACATTGAGTCAGGGGCGAAAACGAAGCCGCCCTCATGGGCGGAACCGTGCCGATCCCCTCTCTAAAATGGCGGATCACATGCCCGGTTCGTAAACGACAACTCGGTTTCGCCCTTCGCGCTTGGCCCGGTAGAGGGCAAGGTCGGCCCGGTGGATCGCCTTTTCGAGCGTGTCGTAGGCACCGTCCAGCGCGGAGATGCCGATGCTGCTGGTCAAATGGAACCGGCCTTCGGGTCCCGGAATCGCCATGCGGGACAGGTGGCGGCGCACCCGTTCCGCCACCACGCGGGATTCCTCCGCGGTGGCGCCGGGAAGAACCACCACGAACTCTTCGCCGCCCAACCGACCGAGAATGTCGTATTCGCGCAGGATGGCCTGACAGCCGCCGGCCACCATGCGCAGCGCGTCGTCGCCGGTGGCGTGGCCGTAGCTGTCGTTGATGCGCTTGAAATGGTCCACGTCCAGCACGAAGACCGACATCGGCTCGCTGAAGCGGTGAGCGCGGGCCAGCTGCGAGCGCGCCAACTCCATGAAGGAACGCCGGTTGTAAATTCCCGTCAGCGGATCGCGGGACGCCATGTCCCGCAGCGCCTCCTCCATGTTCCGGCGGTCGGTGTAGTCGTAGATCCAGGCGAGATTCACCTGAACCCCCTGGATCACCGCTTGGTTGACCGTGAACAGCGTCCAGAAGGACGACCCGTCGGCCCGGCGGAACTGCACCTCCATGTTGGTCACCGACCCGAAGGAGCGCAGGCGATCGATCACCCGCTCGCGCTGGTGCCGGTCCAGGTAATAGTCGCGGGCCTGCCGACCGATCAGATCCTCGCGCTTCAGACCGATCAGTTCGGCGAAGCGGGTGTTGACGAAGATGATCTTGCCATCGTCGCGGCGCGACACCGACACGCCGATCGGGCTCTGCTCCAGGATGGCCTGGAGCCGCTCCTCGCTGGGCAACCCCTCGGTCAGGTCGTGGATCACGCCGACGATGCCGCCCAGGTTCCCGGTGCTGTCGCAGAAGACGGCCTTGGTCAGGCTGGACAGGCGGGTGGTGCCGCCGACGAAGGGAACCGCCTCCTCGTAGCTGCGCTGGCCCCAGTTGACGGTCAGCTCGTGATCCTGGTCGGCGTGCGCCTTGGCGATGCGCGGGTCCATCACGGCGAAGGCGGTCTTGGCGACGATGCTCCGACGCTCAAGTCCGGTGTAGCGCTCGAAGGCGTCGTTGCAGTCCGTGTACTCACCAGCCGCGTTCTTCACGAAAACGGGAACCGGCAGCGTCTCGAACAGCACCTCCTTCATCAGGAGCTGGTCGCGCAGCGCGGCTTGCGCCTGCCGGTGGTGGGTGACGTCGGTGTAGACCCGCAGCGACTGCCGCTCACCCAGCGGACCTGCAATAGGACCGACCGACTCCGCCACCCACACGATTCCGCCATCCTGGCAGCGCAACCGCCGCTCGCCCGGCGCGTCCGGCGGCGTTGGGAGGAAGGCATCCTCCGGCTCCAGCGCGGTCAAGCCGAGGCCGGTCAGGCCGCCGGGAGCATAGCGCAGCAAACCGTGCAGGGCGGGGTTGGCGTACAGAATGGTCCCTGTGTCCGTGGTGACGCAGACCCCCGTCGGCAGCGTGTCGAACACACGCCACAGCGCAACACGGGTTTCCTCCGCATCCCCAGAAGGACTCATTGTACCGACCGAATCCAGCGTGGCCCCCACAGCGTCATGGAAGTTTCTTGCGCCACGATAAGGCAAACCAGGAGTAAGTTAGCCGATGCACCTTTTTGCCCCTGTGTGCCATCTTGTCGCGCTATGGTGGTGATCGCCTATCTTGAGCACAAAATCTATCGGATTTTGAACATTTCGCATGCAGCCGTCACACGGTCTTCGGCTGCCCTGTCCGCCGGCAATCCCAGCCTCAGCCAATCCTGCCGATAGTCGAAGCGGCGCACCAGCACCCCGGCCCGGCCCAACGCGTTGTAAAGCCCGGCAGCCTGGGAATCGTCAATGAGACGAAAGAGCGATGTCCCTCCGGCGACGCGCACCCCCACGCCCGCCAGCCGGGCGTCGAAGCGGGCCGCCGCGTCGGCCAGACGGTGCCGGGTAGCGGCGATCCATGCCGAATCCGACAAGGCCGCGGTGGCGACGGCCAGCGCCGGACCAGACACCGCCCAAGGTCCCATGGCCGTGCGCAAGGCCCCCACCAGCGCCGGTTCGCCGAGCAGAAAGCCGAGCCGCACCCCAGCCAGCCCGAAGAACTTGCCGAAGGAGCGCAGGATGACCAGCCCGGCGCGCCCGGCCTCAGCAGCAACGCTGCACTCCGGGGCGACCTCAGCGAAGGCTTCGTCCACCACCAGCCAGCCGCCGCGAGCCGCCTGCCGCTCCGCCAGGGCCAGCAGGGTTTCCGGCGGGACGATGCGTCCATCCGGGTTGTTCGGGTTCACGACGACCATCACGTCGGCGCCGCCACAGGCTTCCAGCGACATCACCTCCGTTACGCGATGGCCCGCCTTGGCCCAGGCCGCGGCGTGCTCGGCGTAGGTCGGCCCCAGCACGGCGACCGTTCCCGGCGGCCGCAGCCGCGGCAGGAGTTGAATCAGCGCCTGGGAGCCACCCGCGGCGGCGACGCTGTCCGGCGACGGCGCTCCATAACAAACGGCCGCGGCCTCGCGCAGCGCCGTTTCAGCGGAGCGGCCCGGCAGCCGCGTCCAGGCCTCGGCCGGGATGGCGGGAAGCGGATAGGGCCAGGGGTTGATACCCGTGGACAGGTCCACCCAGGGTTCCGGCGCCCCCGGAAAGGCCGCCCGCGCAGCGTCGAGGTCTCCGCCATGGATGATCCTCTTGGACCCCGCCGCCGATTCCGCCATCATCCCGCCCCTTCCCTTCCCCAGAGGATTCGATCCCGTGGAGCTTCATCCGTCCGTGCTCGCCGCCGCTCTCCTCATCGAGGCCGCCGTCGGCTATCCGGACGCACTCTACGCCCAAATCCGCCACCCGGTGGTGTGGATCGGGGCGCTTATCGCCCAGCTTGACCGCGCGCTCAACCGGGAGCGTGATTCTTTCGCCATTCGCAAGGCGGCGGGGGTGCTGGCTCTGCTCGTCCTGCTGCTGATGGTGGGTGGCGCGGCGTCGGCGGTAGCCGGGCTGTGCCGGCATCTGCCGCTCGGCGGCCTCCTTGAAGCGGCGCTGGCCTCCACCCTGCTGGCGCAGCGCAGCCTGCACGACCATGTCGCGGCGGTCGCCGCCGCCTTCCGCGACGGCGGGCTGGAGGCGGCGCGCGAGGCCGTGTCGCGCATCGTCGGCCGCAACCCGGCGAGCCTGGACGAGCATGGGGTGAGCCGCGCCGCCATCGAAAGCCTGTCGGAGAACTTCTCGGACGGGGTGGTGGCGCCGGCCTTCTGGCTTCTGGTCGGCGGGCTGCCGGGAATCGCGCTCTACAAGGCGATCAACACCGCGGACAGCATGATCGGGCACCGCACGCCCCGGCACGAGGCGTTCGGCTGGGCCGCGGCGCGGCTGGACGATCTGGTCAACCTGCCCGGCTCCCGCCTGTCGGCGCTGCTGATCTGGGTCGCCGCCCGCTTCACCGAGGGGGCCGACGCCGCCGAGTCCTGGCGGTCGGTGCGGCGCGACGCCCACCGCCACCGCTCCCCCAACGCCGGCTGGCCGGAGGCGGCGATGGCCGGGGCGCTGGACCTCCGGCTCGGCGGGCCTCGGGTCTATGGCGACGTGCGGATCGAGGACGCCTGGATGGGGCCGGGCCGCACCGCCGCCACCGCGCAGGACATCACCCGCGCCCTTCACCTCTACCGGCGCGCCTGCATCGCCCTGGTCGCGGGCGCGCTGTTGCTGGCGCTGACCCTCTGAGCGCGCCAAAGGAAAAGGGGCTCCGAAGAGCCCCTTTCCCAATCAGACAACCCGGAAGTTCTTGAACTGCCAGGGATCGTCGTGGTCGATGTCCTCGGGGAACAGGCGCTCGCGGTCCTGGAGCGGAGTCCAGTCGCCATAGGCGCCGACCAGCTCGCCGAGATAGGGCTTGGCGATCTCCAGGATGCGCTGGAAGTCGATCTCGTCCGGCTCGACGATGCCACGGTTGGGATTCTCCAGCGCCCAGACGATGCCGGCCAGGACCGCCACCGTCACCTGCAGCGATGTCGCGTTGTTGTAGGGCACCAGAGCGCGCGCCTCGTCGATGCCCAGGCGGGAACCGAACCAGTAGATGCCCTTCTTGTGGCCCATCAGCAGCACGCCCAACTCATCGGTGCCGCTGACGATCTCATGCATCATCAGGCGCTGGCTCGGCTGCATGTACCAGTTCTTGCCGGCCAGTTCGTGCACCGACTTCACCGCGTCGTCGCAGGGGTGATAGGCGTAATGCACGGTCGGGCGGTAGGTGACGTGGTTGCCATCGCGCTGGGTGTAGTAGTCGGCGATGGAGATCGCCTCGCTGTGGGTGATGAGGAAGCCGTGGAACGGCCCCTCCAGCGGGGTCCAGGTGCGCACGCGGGTGGAGGCACCGGGCCGCATCAGATAGATGGCGGCGTCGCAGCCGAACTCGTGGCGGCGCCCGTCCACGGGGAAATGCTTCTCGTGGCTGCCCCAGCCGAGTTCGGTGGGCTGGCAACCCTCGCCGACGAAGCCGTCGATCGACCAGGTGTTGACGAACTCGCCCACCTTCTTCGGCTCATTGGACACCTGGGTGTCGCGCTCGGCGATGTGGATCACCTTGACGCCCAGCTTGGCGGCCAGAGCGCCCCAGCCGGCGCGGTCCTTCGGGACCTCCGTCGATTCGCCGGTGTCCTCGGCGACGTTGAGCAGCGCCTGCTTCACGAAATGCGAGACGAGGCCGGGGTTCGCGCCATGGGTCAGAACGGCGGTCGGCCCGCCCTCGAAGGCGGCGCGGTGCGACAGCGCGGTCTCACGCAGGGCGTAGTTGGAGCGCAGCGACGGCGACAGGGACGGATCGGTGTAGCCGCCGGCCCACGGCTCGACGCAAGTGTCGATGTAGAGCGCGCCGACCTTGTGGCAGAACTCGAACAGGGCGACGGACGACACGTCCACCGACAGGTTGACCAGGAAATCGCCCTTGCCCAGCATGGGCTCAAGCACCTGGGCGTAATTCTCCTTCGTCAGCGGCAGGTTGATGAATTTGACGCCAAGCTCATCCGCCTCGGCATGACCGCGCTCCTCGGCGGTGACGATGGTGATCTGGTCCTTCGTGATTCCGATGTGGCGCAAAATCAGGGGCAACACTCCCTGGCCAATCGATCCGAAGCCGACAATGACCATGCGGCCGGTGAAGGTGATGTGCTTGGTGTCCAGGGTCATCTAAGACGGTCCCCCGTGGTTGGCGTGACAGAAATACAGCCCGTCACCCTCGCGCCTCTTGCAAAGGCGGAGGGTGGCGGACCAACGATGGTTTACGGTGATTTTTTAGGGATATCCACAGCTTTCCCGCGATGCGGGACTTATGCCACGCAGCTCTTCAGAACATAGCCGGGTGTTTCCAGCAGCGGCGCGTCCGAAACCTCGACCACGCGGGCTTGGTCGAACCCGTTGAAGGCGGTGCGCAGGCAGGAGCCGTAAGCCCCCAGCTGGCCCAGCTCGATCCAGTCTCCGGCACGGATGTCCGCCGGCAGGTGGAACGGGCCGTTCATGCGGTCCGCGCTGTCGCAGGTCGGGCCGTAGAAGGCGAAGGCCTCCACCGGCTCGTCCCCCATCGGCGCGAACGGACGGATCATGCGGGCCGGGAAGCGGAAGCCGGGGACGCCGGCGTCCGACAGGGCGCCGTAGACGCCGTCGTTGATGAACAGCTCGTTGCCGCGGCGCTTCACCACCTGCACGACCAGCGACACGCCCGGCGCGACCAGCGCGCGGCCCGGCTCGCACCAGACGCGGCAATGGGCCGGCAGGTCGAGCTTCGCCACGCCGCGGGCGATGGCCTCCATGAAGTCGCCGAGCGGCGGCGGGGTGACGCCCGGGTAGGAGACGGGGAAGCCGCCACCGACATCCAGAACGTCGATCACCACGCCCGACTCCGCGATGATGCGGCCGGCCAGCTCCAGCGCCCGCTCGTAAGCAGACGGGTCGAGCATCTGCGAGCCGACATGGAAGGACACGCCGACCTTCGGGGCGACCATCCGCACCGCCTGGAGCAGCTCGACCGCCTCGGCCGCCGGGGCGCCGAACTTGCCGGACAGGTCGTAGACCGCGTTGCCCTTGGGCAGGGCCAGACGCACGACGAGGCCGAGGTCCTGGGCGTCGCCCGTCTCCTCCAGGATCTTCTGCAGCTCCTCCATGCTGTCGAGCACGAAGTCGCGCACGCCGTACTGCTGGTAGGCGGAGCGGATCGCCTCGCGCCCCTTCACCGGGTGCATGTAATGCAGCACCGCGTCCGGGAACATCTGGCGGATCAGACGGATCTCGCCGGGCGAGGCGACGTCGAAATGGCGCACGCCGCCGGCCCACAGGGCGCGCAGCACCGCCGGCTCCGGGTTGCACTTCACGGCGTAGAGCACGTCGCCCGACACGGCGGCGTCGAAAGCGGCGACGAAGCTGGACGCGGTGTCGGCCAGGACGCCAGGACGGATGCAGTGCATCGGCTCCTCGGGACGGGCCAGCGCCACCGCCTGATGGACGGAGGTGCGGCGGTCCGACACCGGCGAAGCGCCGAAGGACGGGGCGGAGACGGAAACGCCGCGGCGAAGCGGGGCGACGGCGGAACGGGAACGGATGAAGCCCATGGCGCACTCCTTACCCTGGGCCACCCGGCGCGGGGCGGTCCAGCGAACAGACGGGAATCCGACACGGCCTTCAAAGCCGCGGACCGGAATTCGGGTTGTGGTGAAAGGTGACGGAGAAAAGCCGGGTCAAACGCTCACGAGCGGGCTAACAGCTCCGCAGGTTCAAAGCGTCGATGTCCGGCTATGGGCTACCGTCTGAGAGCCCTGCCGTGGAGAGCCAACATGCCTACCTCCCTCTCGGGACCGGCCCACTGATGACCGGTTCTGCCAAAAAGGACGCGGTACGTCGTTGCATAACCACAGAGGGCCATTGGCACGTGCGAGTGCGTCGTCCCCGATGAATTACGCTTTTTCCCCGGCGATTCAAGTGATTTTTTGATGACAGGCCGGTATCGGCCCGGGATCAGAACGATGGCGGCGATCAGCGGGGCGCCGCGTCCGCCGCCTCGGCGAAGGTCGGGCGGTCGGAACCGAGCACATGGTCTATCAGCCAGAAGCGCAGAAAGCCGCGCACCGCGACGCCGGGGTCGAGCCGTCCGTTCTCCACCTGCTGGCGGATGCGGGCGAACTGGCCCTCCAGCTGCCGGTGATGGTTGCGGTGGGCCACGAAACGGCCGGGCGCGACGCGGCGCAGCACCCCTTCCTCCATGGCGAAATGAGCGTGCACATGGTCGTGCAGAAGCCCCAGAAGGTCCAGCAATTCGCTGGTCGGCGCCCCTTGGCGGCTCATCGCGTCCAACTCGTTCATAAGGTCGGCGAGTTGGCGATGCTGCGCGTCGAGCGGCCCCACCCCGACGTCGAAGGCGCTGTTCCAGGCGATCAGGCTCCGCCCTTCCGGAGCCAGGGAGGCGTCGCGCACCAGCGCAGTATAATCGCCGTCATGCCGAATCTCATGCCCACACAACGCGGCGTCCAGCGTGCCCGCCACCGTGCACAGGAAGTCCGAGGTGACATCGCAGTCGCGCACATAGTCGATGAGCCGCCCGAACTGCTGGTCCAGCATCGCGTGATGGCTGGCGTGTTCCTCCCACCGGGTGAACCCGGCGGCGCGGATGATCACCTCCTCATGGTCGAAATGCATGCGCATCTCGTCCGCGAACCGGCTGAAGCGCGGAACCATGGAGTCACGGGAAGCGCCGGCCGCGCACGCGCGGCGGATGGCGTCGACATGGTCCATCAGCGAGCTGTGGGCCGCGTCGATGAAGCCGTTGCCCGTGCGCGGGACGGTATGGCCGTCCGTGGTCATGGAGCCTCCGAGGCGGGTGGCGCGCCGCCATGGGGTCGGCGCCGATACCGAAGGGCTTGTAACAGCACCGGTTTTCGCCCGCAATCGGCTGCGGCGAAAGGTAACGGCGGCGGCTGGGTCATGGAACGGCACCGGTTTCCGGCTCGAACTTCGGAAATCGGTCGGCGATCACGTCGCCGGTGAAGGACGCCACCCAGCCATCGGGGCGCGTGAAGAATCGGATGGCGGTGAACTCCGGGTCCGGCCCCATGTCGAACCAATGCTTCGTCCGCGCCGGGATGCTCAGCAGGTCGCCGGCACCGCAGACGATGCGGAACACCTTCTCCTCCATGTGCAGGTAGAAGGCGCCGCCGCCCTGCACGAAGAAGCGGGCCTCGTCCTCGTCGTGGGTGTGTTCCGCGAGGAAGGCGGCGCGGCGGGCCGCCGCGTCCGGCAGGCCGCGCGGCATCCGCACCACGTCGGCGGATTGGAAGCCCCGCGCCTCCTTCAGGGCCGCCACCGGCCCGGCGTAGGCCTCCAGCACCGCCTGGGCGTCGGCGGCGTCGGGGACGGCCCGGGGCTCCTGCCAGCGCTCGAACAGCACGCCGGCGAGCGCCAGATGGGCAGTGACCAGCGCCGGGTCGGCGGACGACAGTTCCACAACGGTGGGATCGGTGTCGCTGTAGACGGACAAACGTGCCATGGCCGCCTCGTTGTGCAGATGCACCCAGAATGAGGCGAAGCGGCGCCCGGCGCAACCAAAACGGTTAAAGCCATACCTCAGTATGCGCGCAACGAACGAATCAGCGGCGCAGCGCCAGCCCCAGCGCCACGATCACGCCGACCGCCAGCAGAAGCCCGACGAATCCGCCGACTCCGGCCCACCCGAACCCGTGCCAGAAGACGCCGCCCAGTGTCCCGGCGATGGTGGAGCCCATGTAGTAGCAGAACAGATAGATCGCCGAGGCCTGCCCGCGGTTGACCGGCGCCCGTTGCCCGATCCAGCCGGAGGCGATGGTGTGGACCCCGAAGAAGGCGAAGGTGAACAGGGCGATCCCCGGCGTCATCGTCCACAGGCTGTCCGGGGTCATCAGCGCCAGCCCGGCCGCCATCATCGCCGCAGCAGCGGCCAGCACCCGCCCGCGCCCCAGCCGCACCGCCAGCCCACCGAACAGCGGCGAGCTGACGACCCCGCAGAGATAGACCGTGAAGACCGCCCCGACCGCCGCCGGGCGGAGATCGAAAGGCGGCCCCAGCAGGCGGAAGCCGATGTAGTTGAAGACGGTGACGAAGGCCCCCATGGACAGGAACCCCATGGCGAACAGGGCGAGCAGCCCGCGATCCATCAGATGCCCGCGCCATGCCGCCGCCAGTTCCCGCATGCCCGCCGGCCGACGCTGGAAATTGCGCGACGTGGGAAGCGCGAACCACACCGCCAGCGCGGCGGCGATCCCGAGCGTGCCGATTACCCCCATCGCCATGCGCCAGGACGCGACGTCCGCCACCAGAGCCGTCAGCGCCCGGCCCGACATGCCGCCGAGCGCCGTTCCGCCGATGTACAGGCCCATGGTGACCCCGGCGGAGCGCGGGTCCACCTCCTCCGACACATAGGCCATGGCGACGGCGGGAAGGCCGCTGAGAGCCATCCCTTCCAGCGCCCGCACCAGCAGCAGCGAGGCCCAGTCCGGCGCCATCGCCCCGCTGATGCCCAGCGTGCCGGAGGCGAGCAGGGAAAGCGCCATGATCGCCTTGCGTCCGAACCGGTCGGACACCGCCCCGGCGATCAGAAGGGCGAAGGCCAGAACGCCAGTGGACACCGACAGCGCGAGGCTGGACTGCGCCGGCGTGACGCCGAACTCCCGCGTGAACTCCGGCATCAGCGGCTGTACGCAGTAGAGCGCGGCGAAGGTGGAGAAACCGGCCACGAAGAGGATACGGCTCGCCCGCTTGTAGGCCGGCGTGCCGGCGACGAGGTAATTCGCCGCCGCCCCCTGCCCCGCCGGTTCGATCTGAACCCTGCCGAAATCGCCGTCCGCCACGTCGGTCCGTCCCCATGATGCGCTGCAGCATGCACGCAGGAGGGGAATGTGCGCCCGCCACGGCGTCCTGTCCAACGGATCGGACGCAGTGCAGCAATATGATTCCGTTATGACAAACCGGCGGCCGGCTGGGTCAGGGGATCAGCGCGCCGAGGTCGAAATCCTTGGCGAAGGCGAGCATGGCGCCGCAGGCGCTGGCGGATGACACGCGCAGCACGCCGTTGCCGACGACGGTCGGGAACTTGCTCTTCTGAAGCGCCTGCTGGGCGCGCTCCAGGTCGGCCACCGTCAGCACTATGCCGGCCAGGAAGGGGCGCGCAACCGCCAGCGCCGGGTCGCCGGTCCATCCCCAATGAAGCGCGGCGGGGTCGGCGACCACGATCGGGGCGCTGCCGGTCGGCACGACGCGCGCCGGCCCCCGCGTCTCCACCACCGTGCCGAACAGGCGGGCGTAGGAGGCTGCGGTGGCGTCCGGATCGTCCGCGGCGACGACCAGGGCGGCGAGGCCGGTCACCGTGTTGTCGTGCTGGACCAGCTCCGGACGCCAGACCACCTCGGGGGTGTGGTGCTGGCACAGGAAGACCCGCCCGCCCCACTCCGGCACACCGTCAATCGGGGTCGTTGTGAAGCGCGCCTGCTGCGCGCCGCCCGGCAGCTCGACGGGGCGGCCGAACTCCACCGGCTCGCCCGCCGGATAGCCGGCCTCGACCAGGAGGCGTTGCGCCACCCGCGCGTCGTCGGTCTTCAGCGCCGCCGCGGCGATGCCCTCCCGAGTCTTCAACACGTCGCTGTAAAAAGCGGTGAAGGGGTGCGGCTGCTCAATGGCGAGCAGTTCCAGATAGTCGCCCGCCCCGAACATGCCCTTGAACATGATGGTGTGGTTGGCCGACTTGAGCTCCCCATGACGGCCCTTCGGCGAGATGGTGAAGCCCATGCGGCGATAGGCGTCCTGCGCCTTCTCCAGATCGCGGACGACGATAACGAGATGGTCGATGCCGTTGATTCCGTGTGCGCCCATGACCCTTGCCCTTCCGCTTTACCGGCCTTTCGCGTCCGGCCAGCCATAGTGCAAGGGGGCGGCGCAACGCAAGGGTCAGGGCGCCAGCGGTCGCTCACGCCATGCAGCGACGACATCCGGCATGGGCGGCGATTCTCTGTGCTCGCCATGGATCGCTAGAATCTCTGCCGGGGCGACCACGGCGCCGCGCGCCACGAAGGCGCCCTGCACCACCGCCAGCGCCGCCGTGCCCGCGGTGGTCTCCACCCGGTGCTCGATGAAGAAATACTTGTCGTCCCAGCACAGCACGCGGGTCGCTAGCTCGAAGCGCTGGAAGGGCGCCAGCGGACGGCGGAAGCGCAGGTTGGCGGCGCCGATCACCGGTTGCCAGCGGTGACGCAGGATCGACCGCCCCATCCCGGAGCGCAGCATCAGATCGACCCGCCCCAGGTCCATGACGCTGAAATAGCGGGCGTTGGTCATGTGCATGTTGAGGTCGAGGTCGGTCGGCCACACCCGGAAGCGCAGCCGCGCCGGTTCCAGGAACCCCACCGGCCGACCGGTCAGAGCGGCCACGATGACGGCAATCAGGCGGAACAGCAAATTCATAACCCTATCCCCTCCGGCCCGGCCGGGCGGACGGGACCGCACCGGCTCAGGCGCTCTTGGACGCCAATCCGCGCTCGTCCAGCGCGGCCTGCACCTGGGCCTCGATCTCCCGCAGTTCGCCCACGGTCGCCTCCAGGTCCTGGCGCTGCTGCTCCAGGTCCTTCAGCCGCGCGTCGATGCGCTTCTGCAGAACCTTCAACTGCTCCACCCCGCCATCGACGTTGTAGAGGTCGAGATACTCGCGGATCTCCGCCAGCGAGAAGCCCAGCCGCTTGCCCCGCAGGATCAGCTTCAGCCGGGCGCGGTCGCGCTTGGTGTAGACGCGGTTGTTGCCCAGGCGGTTGGGCGACAGCAGCCCCTTCACTTCGTAGAAGCGGAGGGCACGCGGCGTGATGCCCAGTTCCTCCGCCAACTGATTCACCGTGTAGAGCTGTTCCATGGTGGGGGGCACGCCTTCCGTCACGTCGCGCCGCGGCGGCGTGGGGGCGAGGGCCGCTCGTTCCACACCGCCGGACGGCGTCTCCGTTCCTACCACACACACCACGATGTGACAAAGCCGCGCGCCTTTCCCCCGTCACCCCTCCGGCTTCTCCAAACTCTCGGCGATCAGTTCCTTCTTCGACAGCTTGCCGACGGCCGTCTTGGGCAGCTCGGCGCGGAATTCGATCAGCTTCGGCATCTCGATCCGCGAGATCCTGTCGCGCAGGAAATCCTTCAATCGCTCCGCGGTCAGGCTGGCTCCAGGCCGGAGCTGGACGAAGGCCTTCGGGCTCTGGCCGCGGTAGTCGTCGGGGATGCCGATGACGCAGACCGCGACCACGTCCGGGTGCTGGTAGATGGCCTCCTCGATCATGCGCGGATAGACGTTGTAGCCGCCGCAAATGATCAGGTCTTTCAGCCGGTCGAGCAGGAAGACGTAGCCGTCCTCGTCCATCACCCCGACGTCCCCGGTGAACAGCCAGCCGCCGACGATGGTGCGCCGGCTCTCCTCGTCCTTATTCCAGTAGCCGGCCATGACGTTGGGGCCGGACAACACGACCTGCCCCTTCTCGCCCGGCGGCAGGACGCGGTCGGGATCGTCGAGCGCGCGGATCTGCACCATGATGCCGGGCAGCGGCAGGCCGATGGAGCCCTCCTTGTTGACCCCGGTCAGCGGGTTGCAGGCGCAGACCGGCGACGCCTCGCTGAGGCCGTAGCCCTCGACCAGCACGCAGCCGGTGGCCTCCTCGAACCGGCGCTTCAGCTCCATCGGCAACGGCGCCCCGCCGGAGATGCAGTAGCGGATCGACCGCATCGGGTGGCGCGCCACGTCGGGATGGCTCAGCAGCGCCTTGTACATGGTGGGCACGCCGGGCAGCAGGGTGGGCTTGCGCCGCGCGATGGTCTTCAGGACCTGCAGCGTGTCGAAGCGCGGCAGCATGACCAGCTCAGCCCCCGCCGCCAGCCCCATGTTCAGGATCACCGTCATGGCGAAGACGTGGAAGAAGGGCAGGACCGCGAGCATCCGCTCCTCCCCCAGCGCCATGCCGGGGAACCAGGCCTGGACCTGCCGGGCGTTCGCCACGAGGTTGGCGTGGGTCAGCATCGCCCCCTTGGGCACGCCGGTGGTCCCGCCCGTGTATTGCAGCACCGCCACGTCGCGCCGCGGGTCCAGCCGCACCGGCGGCATCACTCCGTCGTTGGCCAACAGCGCGTCGAAATCCACATGCCGCCCGTCCTGCGGGATGCTGGCCAGTTCGCTGCGCTTCAGGACGCGGAACAGCACGCTCTTCACCGGGGGCAGGATGGAGGCCATGCGGCAGACGACCACCGTCTTCAGCCGCGTGCGGTCCAGCATCGCCTCGATGCGCGGGTGGATCTGCTTCAGATCAAGCGTGACCATGATCTCGGTCCCGGAATCCTCGATCTGGTGCGCCAGCTCCCGCTCGACGTAGAGCGGGTTGTAGTTCACCACCGTGCCGCCGGCCTTCAGGATCGCGAAATAGGCGATCACGTAGGTCGGCGTGTTCGGCAGGCACAGCCCCACCCGCACACCTGGCCTCACCCCCATCGCGGCGAAGCCCTTGGCCGCCCGGTTCACCAGCCCCAGCACCTCCGCGTAGCGGTAGCGGCGGCCGAGGAAGTCCAGGCACGGACGGTCGGCGTAACGGCGGGCGGCCTCATCGAACAGTTCGGCCAGCGGGGTCACGGCGATGGGCTGGTCCCAGGCGATGCCCTCGGGGTAATGGGCCAGCCAGGAATGGGCCGGCGTGTCGTCCCCGAGGCTGCCCCGCCGCGCAAGATTCTCGGTCATCTCCGATCCTCCCGGCTGCGCGGTGGGTCAGGACAGGCGACGGCGGAAGGCGGTGCGGGGCGTTCGGAGTCCGGGCGCGGCGGCGGTCTGCATGGTTTCACTCCCCTCAATTGATTTGATGGTTCCCGGATCATTGAGGCGCCGGAAACGTTTTGGTTATGACGTTGACGTAAACGTAAAGCCGACTTACTGTCAAGATGCAACCAACATGAATCCAGGGGAGAGAGACCGATCCATGGTTGAGGACATCCTGCGCGAACTCCAAACCCGCTCCACCAGCTTCCGCAGCCTGAAGGCCGATGTCCGCTTCGCGCTGGAGGACGGCGAGGCGGTGCGGGTCAACGCCCGCGAGACACCCGTCGCCATCGCGCGGGAGGACGCCGGGGACGCCGATCCCGACTGCACCATCCGCATCTCGGCCGAGAACCTGAAGAAGCTGATGGACGGGCGGCTGAACCCGATGCTGGCCTTCACCATGGGCAAGCTGAAGGTGGACGGCTCGATGGGCGTCGCCATGAAGCTGGCGCAGCTTCTCGACGACTGAGCGCCCACGACCGAGAGACGGAAACCGGACGGCGGCACCACCGCGTTTCCGGCGACGTGGAACGCAACCATTGGTTCGACGCGCAGGACACGCTTTTGAAGACCCGCTTCAAGCGCAGCGGCTACGATGTTACCTACATCCTGGACTGAGATGTGTTCTGCGTGAGGGTGTGATGCCGCTGTTCGTGTTCCCCGACGACCCGTCCTGGAACGAGGAGGCCGACGCCGTGGAGTTCGCGGTGGAGGTCGGGGAGTATCACGGGCGGGTCTTCGTCCCGCGCCGCGCCTTGCAAACCCTCGCCGGCCATCTGCCGAAGCCGGATGAGGCGCTGCAGTATGTCTGCCTGAACCGCCCGGTCTTCGACAAGGCGGTGGAGGCCCGCATCATGGACCGCAAGCTGGACCCGGATGCGAACGTTCACCTGACGGCGCGGGATGTGCGGCGGGTGGCGCCGTAGGGGGCGAGCGGTTGAACTGAGCCCCCWCCCAACCCTCCCCCGCTTCGCAGGGGAGGGCTTTTCTCCTCCCCCTGCGCAGCTCTCGCGCAAACCAAAGGTTTGCACTGACGCGACAGGCGGACCGCCGGTCCGCCGAGAGCGGGGGGAGGTCGGGAAGGGGGGGCCCGGCTCGACCACCCCCACCCTCAAATGCTGTAATTGTCCGCGATTCCCGACCGCAGTTGTTCGACCTGCTCGCGGAAGCCGCCGCTGTCGCGGCCCGGCTCGTTGCGCACGTCCTGGACGATGCGCGCCGGGCTGCCGCCCAGCACGATGATGCGGTCGGCGAGATGCACGGCCTCCTCCAGGTCGTGCGTGACGAACAGAACGGTCTTGCCGGTTTCGCGGTGGATGCGCAGCAACTCGTCCTGAAGGCTGTGCCGCGTGATGGCGTCGAGCGCGCCGAACGGCTCGTCCATCAGCAGGATGTCGGGATCGACGGCCAGGGCGCGGGCAATGCCGACGCGCTGGCGCTGGCCGCCCGAAAGCTCGTAGGGCCAGCGCCGGCCGTAATCGTCCAGCCGGACGAGCCGCAGCGCGGCGGCCACCCGCTCCTCCCGCTCGGCGGTGGAGATCGGCAGACCCTCCAGCCCGAAGCGGACGTTCTTGGCGACCCGCCGCCAGGGCAGCAGGCGGGCGTCCTGGAAGACGAGGCTGACCGGGCGGTGCCCCGGCTTCTTCGTCTCATGGATGGTGACGGC
The DNA here is from genome assembly GCF_056402275.1 of Azospirillum sp. P4_B5. Lineage (NCBI taxonomy): Bacteria > Pseudomonadati > Pseudomonadota > Alphaproteobacteria > Rhodospirillales > Azospirillaceae > Azospirillum > Azospirillum sp. P4_B5. The sequence continues at coordinate 125,566 of NZ_JBFUHT010000019.1, read as the reverse complement.
ACCGGCACGCGCCGTGTGCAGCCCGGCGACGACGCGCAGCAGGGTCGACTTGCCGACGCCGGACGGTCCGACGATGGCGACGAAGCTGCCGCGCTCGATGGACAGGTCGACGTCCACGAGGACCGGCGGGGCCTCGGCGCCGTAGCCGATCGCGACGCCCTTCAGGTCGATCACAGCAGAGCCGTTCACTTTTGCCATGCCAGCACCCGCTGCTGAACCTGCATGAACAGGAAGTCGCACACGCCGTAGAGCGCCGCGATGGTGACCATGTAGAGCACGACGATGTGCGTGGCGAGCAGGCCGGAGGCGTCGGACATGCGCGCGCCCAGGCCGGAGATGCCGAACAGCTCCGCCGCCACCACGGTCATCCAGCCCTGCCCCAGCCCAGCCCGCACGCCGGACAGGATGCCCGGCAGCGCGCCGGGCAGGACGATCTTGAACAGGCGCGGGATCAGCCCGCCCTGTCCGAAGGCGTGGCCGAGTTCGATCAGGTCCTTGTCCACCCCGCGCACCGCGCTGTAGGTGGCGTAGTAGTTGATCCAGAAGACCGTCAGCGCAATCAGGAAGGTCGCCGCCGACTCGCTGACGCCGAACCAGATGATGGCGAAGGGAATCCAGGCGATGGACGGGATGGGGCGCAGCATGCGCACCACCCAGGCCTGGAAGGCGTCCCAGATCCCCCAGGTCGCCGCCGCAGTGCCAAAGGCGATGCCCAGCAGGGTGCCGAGCACCAGCCCCGACAAATAGTGCGACAGGCTGGCGAAGACCATCGCCTGCCAGGTTCCGGAGCGGAACTCCGCGAGGAAGGCGCCGGGCACCGCGCTGGGCGACGGCAGCAGCCCGGCGGGCACGACGCCGCTGCGCGCCAGCGCTTCCCAGGCGAGCAGGAAAGCGCCGACGCCGAGCGCCGACAGGGCGATGGAGCTGTGGAGCTTCAACGGTTGACGCATCGCGCTTACTTCGCGGCGGCCGCGTCGTAGAAGCGGAAGTCGAACGCCTCCGCCACCGGGACGGTGCCCTCGGCGGAGCCGATCTCCTTGGCGTAGGCCATCATCTGCTCGACCGCCGGAACCACGCCGTGCGGGTCGGCGACGAACTTGGAACCCGGCGAGCGGAAGGCGGCCTCCAGCGTGGCCGGCTCCATCAGACCCTTGCCCAGATATTCGTTGGCGACCTTGCCGGAGCGGGCCGGGTCCTTGGCGATCTGATCCACGGCGCGGATGTGCGCCTTGAGAAGGCGGGTCAGCGCCTCGCCATGCTCCTTGGCGACCGGGCCGCGGACCGCGATGACGGTGCCGGGCTGGTTCGGGAACATCTCCGCGCCGGTGGCGAGCAGCCCGACGTTCGGGTCGACCTTCTGGGTGACGGTCACCGTCGGCTCACGAATGGTGGCGGCATCGAGGGCGCCGGCGAGCAGGGCCTGCTGGGTCTTCTCGATTCCCATGGAGATGATCTCCACGTTGGCCGGGTCGGCCTTCACCACCTTGAACAGCCAGTGGCGCAGCACGGTGTCCGGAACCGAGCCCGGCGGCTGCGTGCCGATCTTCACCTTGCGGCCGCTGTCGGCGACGAACGTCGCGATGGACTCCGCGGTCGCCCTGCCGCCCAGCGCCTTGGCGAAGTCGCCGCGGCTGGCGACGACCATCTCCTCGACCGCCGAATTGGCGATGACCGACACGTCCGCCCCCTTGGAGCGGGCGACCAGGACCGGGGCGACGCCGGCGTAGAGCAGATCGATCTTGCCGGCGGCCATCGCCTGGATCGCGTGCGGGCCGGATTCGAACTTGGTCAGCTTCAGATCGATGCCCGCTTCGCGCGCCCAGCCTTCGCCTTCCAGGATGAACAGCGGCGCGGCGGCGAGGATGGGAATGTAGCCGACCTCCAGCTTCACCGGATCGGCGGCGCGGGCCGCGCCGGGCGTCAGGGCGGTCAGGGACGCGGCGGTCAGGGATGCGACGGCGGCCACAGCCAGCATCGCGGAACGTCGGGTCAGGGCGGTCATGGGATCCATCCTCGCAGGAAATTGCCCGCCTATTTAGCACATCTCCTATCGGAAGGAAGAGTGAATTGCACAAATTTGCGTGATGCAATGAGCAATTTAACTGTGCAAAGTAGTTCTTTTGGTCGTTAAAAGCCCCGGCAAAAGCGGCTCTCCCAGCCACCGACCTTTGCCGTCACGATTACTTCAACCTCTAATTATCATTTATAAAAGATTAGCAATCAGAAACCCTTTATCCGGCATGAGCCACAGCGGGAGAGGGAACATGACGGCCATCGACTCCACAAAGGCGCAGCCCTTCGCATCCACCCTTTCCCAATGGACCAGAACCGGCCCGACGAGGCTTCAACCCTCCATCCCGGAGAACGGCTCCAGCCCCGAGGGCGATCAGGTGACCTTGTCTGCTCAGGCCAAAGGCCTCATGGCCGGCGGTTCGGGAGCGAATCCGGCCAAGGGAGCACCGAAGGAGTTCGCCATCACGGGCATCCCGCCGGCGAGCAGCGACCCGACGGACGATTATTTCGCGAAAATGCATAAGTATTTTGAGGATCTGAACAATTTTACAAAGAAGGCCCTCGGCCTGGGCGATCGGGCGGACATGACGGGGATTGGACTCACCGGCGACATCATAAACATCATGAAGAAGGCGGCGGCGAAGGCGGGCATCGTCGAGCCGGAAATGCCCGCCTCGATCAAGGCGATGAAGGAGGAACGCGAGGCGCGCAGCGCGTCCGAACCGGAGAAGGAGCCAGGACCGGGGATGAAGGGGACCTCTCTGATCACCCTGTACATGCCGGAGGAGGAAGGCGGCGGACAGGTTGAAATGTGGATCGACAACAAGGGCCTGGACAAGCTTGCCGACCTGTCGTCGCAGACGGTCAAATCCAGCCTCGTCGACCTGATGAAGGGCGACGACAAGGCGGCTGCGGCGAACGCCGCGATCGACAACGGCATCTTCGGAAAGGCCTTCGCGGAGAACGCCGCCTGGCATCCGGAATTCCGGACCCCGAAGGCGCGGATGGCCTATTTCGACCCGAGCGCGGAACCCGGCGAAACCCCGTTGTTCATGATCCAGTCGAAGCAGCAAGCCGGATACGTGTCCCAGCACGCCGGTGATCTGGCGGCAAGCCTCATCAACCTGCTGAAGGCGGCAAAGGATTGAGGCGCCGACCTCCCCTTCCCGAAGGAAACGGAAAGCCGACGCCCCTCGTGATGCCCGTCCGCGTTACACCCGGTCGCGCTTCAGGGCGTTCCGGCCGAAGGCGCCGTCCACATAGTCGAGCAGTTCACCCAGCGCCTCCACCGGGGTGACCGCGCCGGTGTCGATGGTCAGCTCCGCCGACTCCGGCGCCTCGTAGGGGGCGGAGACGCCGGTGAACTCCGGAATCTCGCCGGCGCGCGCCCGGCGGTACAGGCCCTTGGGGTCGCGCGATTCGCAGGTGGCGAGATCGGCGGCCACATAGACCTCGTGGAAGCGCTCGCCACCGATGGCCCGCGCCCGCGCCCGATCGGCCTGGAGCGGCGAGATCAGCGAGGCGATGACCAGCACACCGGCGTCCGCGAACAGCTTGGCCGTCTCGGCGACGCGACGGATGTTCTCCGCCCGGTCCTCCGCCGAGAAGCCCAGCCCGGCGTTCAGGCCGTTGCGGACATTGTCGCCGTCCAGCACGAAGACCTGCCAGCCGCGGTCGAACAGGGCGCGCTCCAGCGCCATGGCCAGCGTGGACTTGCCAGCCCCGGACAGGCCGGTCAGCCAGAGGACGCCGCCCTTGTGGCCGTTGGCGGCGTTGCGCTCGTCCGCGGTGACGGCGTGCGACACCTCGGTCGTGTTGGCCGAGGCGGCGGGCCCCTCGTCCACCTCGACGACGATGCAGCCGCCGACCACGTCGTGGCCGTCGATCAGCACGCCGCGCCCGGTGCGAGACAGCGCCGACGCGAGGTCGACGGCGATCGGCGAGCGGGAGCGCAGGACGACCTCGGCCACCTCGTTGCGGTGGACGGCCTTGGCCGGGGTGCTCGACAGGTCCTCGATGTCGATGACGGCGGTGATGCTCTCCACCGTCACGCGATGCTCGCCCGTCGTGATCTTCAGCGTGTAGGTCTTGCCGACCGCCAGCGGCTCCGAGGTCAGCCAGAAGGCGCGGACGCCCAGCCGGTGGGTGACGTGCGGCGCCCCTTCCTCATGGTGCGCGACATGGCCGCGCTCGGCGAAGATGCGCTTGTCCAGCGTGATGCCGATGCTCTGCCCGGCCTGGGCGGCGACGATGGGCTGGCTGTGGTTCCACCCCTCGATGCTGACCACCGTGGCGGTGGCGCCGGTCGGCGAGAAGCGCAGCGTGTCGCCGACGCGCAGGCGCCCGCTCTCGATGCGGCCGGCCAGGATGCGGCGGTCGTCGGGCTTGTAGACGTCCTGCAGCGGGAAGCGCAGCGGCAGTTCGGTCGGCGCCTGCTGCGGGCGGAAGGCATCCAGCGCCTCCACCACGGTCGGGCCGTCGTACCAGGGCGCCTTGTCGGAGCGGGTGACGATGTTGTCGCCGTGGCGCGCCGCGATCGGGATCACCGTGGAGGTGTGCAGGCCGAGTTCCGCCAGATAGGCGCGGATCTCCTGCGACACCGCCTCGAACCGGTACTGGTCGAAATCGACGCGGTCCATCTTGTTGACGGCGACCGCCACCTGGCGCACGCCCAGCAGATGCAGCAGGAAGGCGTGGCGCCGCGACTGCTCCAGCGCGCCCTCGGCGGCGTCGATCACCAGCAGGGCGGCGTCGGCCTGCGAGGCGCCGGTCACCATGTTCTTGAGGAACTCGGTATGGCCCGGCGCGTCGATGATGACGTAGGGGCGCTGCTCCGTCTTGAAGTGGATCTGCGTGGTGTCGATGGTGATGCCCTGGTCGCGCTCGGCCTGGAGCGCGTCCATCACGAAGGCCCACTCGAAGGGCATGCCGCGCTTGCGGCTCATCTCGTGGACCTGCTCCACCTTGCCGTCGGGCAGGCTGCCGGTGTCGTTCAGCAGGCGCCCGATCAGCGTCGACTTGCCGTGGTCGACATGGCCGACGATGACGATGCGGAGCTGGCCGTTCAATTCGTTCCGGATGTCCATGGTCCCAATCCCCGCTTCTTACATATAGCCCGAGCTGCGCAGGCGCTCGAAGCTGTCCTCGGCCTCGTTGTCCATGGCGCGGCCGGCGCGCTCCGGAATGCGGGTCACGACCAGTTCGGCGATGATCTCGTCGATGGTGCCGGCGGTGCTGTCCACCGGGAAGGTGATGTTCTTCTCGCCCAGCGAGCGGTAGCGCTTGCCGTCCTTGGCGAAATACAGCGGGACGATGGGAATCCCCTCGCGCTTGGAATAGCGCCAGATGTCCAGCTCGGTCCAATGCAGCAGCGGGTGGATGCGGACGTGGGTGCCTTCGTCGAAGCGGGTCTTGTAATGGTCCCAGAACTCCGCCGGCTGGTCCTTCACGTCCCAGTCGCCTTCCAGCGAGCGCGGGGAGAAGACGCGCTCCTTGGCGCGGGTCGCCTGCTCGTCGCGACGGATGCCGACCATGATGCCCTGGTACTTGCCGGCGCGGAGCAGGTTCTTCAGCCCCTCCGTCTTGCGGGCGGCAGCGCGGGTCAGCGGCGGCAGGGTCTGGTCCATATCCGCTTCCGGCGGGCACGCCTCCACCCGCAGGTCGAGGTCCCACTCCCCGGCGATGCGGTCGCGGAAATCATAGACCTCCTGAAGCTCCATCGCGGTGTCGAGCTGGACGACCGGGAACGGAACGCGCCCGAAGAACGCCTTGCGGCAGAGCCAGAGCAGGACGTTGCTGTCCTTTCCGATCGACCACAGCAGAGCCAGCTTGTCGATGCGGTTGTAGGCCTCGCGGAGGATGTAGATGCTCTGGCTCTCAAGGTAATCGAGATCGGCGGTCATGGTGCGGTTCCGGTCTTCTTGAAGGTGTGAATGCCGCATTCGGTCTTGGCGGTTCCGGCCCAGCGGCCCGACCGCGGGTCCGCACCGGGAGCGACGCGCTCGGTGCAGGTGAAGCAGCCGATGGACAGGAAGCCGTCGGCTTCAAGCGGGTGGCGCGGCAGGTTGCGCCGGGTGAATTCCTGCTCGATCCGCTCGCGGTCCCAGTGGGCCAGCGGGTTGATCTTGATGCGGCCCGTGCCCTCTTCCGCCTCGAACAGGGGAAGAGCGGCGCGCGTGGTGGCCTGGAAGCGCTTGCGCCCGGTCACCCAGGCGTCGAAGCCCTCCAGCGCGCGGTCCAGCGGCACCGTCTTGCGCAGATGGCAACAGGCGTCGTGCGAGCGGGTGAACAGCAGGCCGTCGGGGTCCTCCGTGGCCAGTTCCGCGTCGGTCGGGCCGATCGTCCGCACGCCGGTCAGGCCGAGCGCCGATACCAGCTTGTCACGGTAGCGCAGCGTTTCCCCGAACAGCTTCCCCGTGTTGACGAAGAGCACCGGAAAGGACGGGTCGGCTTCCGCCGCCAAGGCGAGCAGCACCGCCGATTCCGTTCCGAAGGACGAAACCACAGCGACGCGGCCGTCGAATTCATCACGCAGAAGAGCGTTCAGAAGCACCGCCCCGTCCAGCCGTCCGTAACGTTCGGTCAGATCGGCCACGCGGTCGCGTTTCACAGCCCGAGCAAGTCCATCAAGCATGGCCTGTTTGCCTATCCACTAAGTGGAGTATTTGTTCTGAATTGCACATTAACACCAGTTTCACGGCGTTGCAATGCATATACATTGTCTATATGTATTATAGGTTTAAGAGAGTTTGTGAAATCTGTTGATTGCACCCCGCCATCGCGCTTAAATGCGCCCATGATGCCTTTTCACGATAACTTCGGTGTGCATTCCGGGTGGCGGCGGTGATCCCGGTCGCTCTCGACCCGACGCATGTGCGGATCGCGCTGGTCGGCCAAGGGCCGCTGGCGAAGCGCCGTCTCGCGCAGTTGCTGGCGGGCGGTGCGGCACCGGCGGTCTATTCACCGGAACCGGATGCGGAATTGACCGCCCTCTCAGGTGCGGCCCTGCGCCGCGCCCTGCCCTCGCCCGCCGATCTCGATGGCGTGCAGGTGCTGTTCGTCGTCGGCATCGACGATCCCGACGCAGAGGCGCTGGCCCATCAGGCGCGCGAACGCAACATCCTGGTCAACGTCGAGGATGTGATTCCGCTCTGTGATTTCCACGCGCCGTCTGTGATACGGCGCGGCGACCTTCTGATGACCGTTTCCACCGGCGGCCGGAGCCCGGCGCTGGCCCAACTTCTCCGCGAACGGCTGGAGACGCTGTTCCCCGCCGTCTGGGCGGACCGGCTGGCGGAAGTCGCCGCGCTCCGCGACCGCCTGCGCGCCACGGGCGCCAAGGGACCCGAGGTGCTGCGCGCCTGCCGGGACATGATCGCCGCCAAAGGATGGCTGCCATGATCGCATCTTCACTTCTGTCCCGGACTCTCCTGTCCCGCCTGCCCGCCTTCGAGCCGGGCAGCGTCTGGCTGGCCGGGGCCGGCCCCGGCGATCCGGGCCTGCTGACCCTGCTGGCCGCCAAGGCACTGGGCGAGGCCGACGCCATCGTCCACGACGCGTTGGTCGGCGACGGCATCCTGGAGGCCGCCAACCCCGACGCCCTTCTGGTGGACATGGGCAAGCGCGCCGGCCACCCCTCGCCCAAGCAGCAGGCGATCAACGCACGGCTGGTGGAGCTGGCGCGCGAAGGCCGGCGGGTGCTGCGGTTGAAGGGCGGCGACCCCTTCGTCTTCGGGCGCGGCGGCGAGGAGTGCCTGGCGCTGGCCGAGGCCGAAATCCCCTTCCGCGTGGTGCCCGGCGTCACCGCGGGGATCGGCGGGCTGGCCTACGCCGGCATCCCGGTGACCCACCGCGGCTTCGGCACCACGGCGACCTTCGTCACCGGCCACGACAAGACCGGCGGTCTTCCCGCCGATCTGGACTGGGACGTCCTGGCGCGGATGCCCGGCGCTCTGGTGTTCTACATGGCGCTGGGCACCATCGGGACCATCGCCGAACGGCTGGAAGCCGCCGGCAAGCCGCCGATGACCCCGGTCGCCATCGTGTCGAGCGCCAGCACTGAGGCGCAGAGCGTCATCGAGACCAATCTTGCCCATTGCGCGCGGGACGTCGTGCGTCTACAGGCCAAGCGCCCCGCGATCGTCGTGGTCGGCGAGGTCGTGCGGCTGCGCGCCCTGATCGGCGCGTGGCAGCAGACCACCGGCCAGCATCCGTTTCCCATCGCCGTGTCGGCGTGAGCGTACGTGTTAGGAGTTGAAGGCATGGCGTTGAACGACAAGTCCAGCAACGAGGCGGCGTTGAAGGCCATCACCGCCAACCGCCTGCGCGACGGCGAGGTGATCTTCCTCGCCCCCGGCCCGGATCTCCGCTGGGTGGAACGTCTGGACGACGCCGCCCTGTTCGAGGACGACGACTCCGCCGAAACCGCCCTGGCCGCCGCCAAGACGCAGGCCGAGGGCGAGCAGTTCGCCGTGGACGTCTACGCCTTCGACCTGCGCGTCGTGGACGGGCAGCGGGTGCCGGTCAAGACGCGTGAGCGCATCCGGGCGCTCGGCCCCACCGTCCGCATCGATCTCGGCAAGCAGGCTGCGGCCTGAACCGGGCGGCCAACATTCTTATTAGGGCGAGTTCCATGAACCACATCGCGCCCGGCCGCAACGCCGGGGTCTACAGCTACGACGACATCGACCGCCGCTTCGTCACGGAGCGCGTGGAGCAGTTCCGCGCCCAGGTCGAGCGCCGCCTGTCCGGCGAGCTGACGGAGGACGAGTTCAAGCCGCTGCGGCTGATGAATGGCCTCTACCTCCAGCTCCACGCCTACATGCTGCGCGTCGCCGTTCCCTACGGCGTCCTGACCTCGCGGCAGCTCCGCAAGCTGGCCGAGATCGGGCGCAAGTACGACAAGGGCTACGGCCACTTCACCACCCGCCAGAATCTCCAATTCAACTGGATCAAGCTGGAGGACACCCCGGCGATCCTGCACGAGCTGGCCGAGGTGGACATGCACGCGCTGCAGACCAGCGGCAACTGCGTGCGCAACGTGACAACCGACCAGTTCGTCGGCGCCGCGCGCGACGAGGTGGTGGATGGGCGCGTCTACGCCGAGATCCTGCGGCAGTGGACGACCCTACATCCCGAATTCACCTATCTGCCGCGCAAGTTCAAGATCGCCATCATGGGGTCGGACGCCGACCGCGCGGCCATCCGCGTCCATGACGTCGGCGTCTTCGCCAAGCGCAACGAGCGGGGGGAGGTCGGCTTCACCTTCTACGTCGGCGGCGGTCTGGGCCGGTCGCCCTTCATCGGCAAGCTGATCCGCGACTGGGTGCCCGAGGAGGACTTCGTCGCCTATCTCGAAGCCATCCTGCGCGTCTACAACCAGTATGGCCGGCGCGACAACATCTACAAGGCGCGCATCAAGATCCTCGTCCACGAGCTGGGCCAGGAGAAATTCACCCAGGAGGTCGAGGAGGAGTTCGCCCGCCTGCGCGGCCCGAAATACCGCCTCGCCCCGGAGATCATCGACGAGATCCGGCGCCGCTTCGGCGGCCCGGCCTTCGAGACGCTGACCGACGAGCCGGAGTCCTTCCAGGCCGCCAAGGCGGCGAACCCGGACTTCGCCCGCTGGGTGGCGGTCAACGTGCTGGCCCACAAGGTCCCCGGCTACGCCGCCGCCACCATCTCCCTGAAGCCCGCCGGCGGCATCCCCGGTGACGCCACGTCGGAGCAGATGGAGCTGATCGCCGATCTGGCCGACGCGCACAGCTTCGGCGAACTCCGCGTCAGCCACGCCCAGAACCTCGTTCTGGCCCATGTCCGCCAGGACGCGCTGTTCACGCTGTGGACGGCGCTGGAGGCCAACGGGCTGGGCACGCCGAACGCCGGGCTGATCGGCGACATCATCGCCTGCCCCGGCCTCGACTACTGCGCGCTGGCCAACGCCCGCTCGATCCCGCTGGCCCAGGCCATCTCGGCCCGCTTCGCCGACCCGGCGCGCCAGCAGACCATCGGCGAGCTGGGCATCAAGATCAGCGGCTGCATCAACGCCTGCGGCCATCACCATGTCGGCGCCATCGGCATCCTGGGCGTGGATAAGAAGGGCGAGGAGTTCTACCAGATCACCGTCGGCGGCGACCCGACCCTGACCACGGCCATCGGCGACATCCTCGGCCCGGCGGTGACCGCCGACGAGACGGTGGACGCCATCGAGGCCATCGTCGAGGTCTATCTGTCCAACCGGCACGACGGGGAGCGTTTCATCGACACGCTGAAGCGCGTCGGCCACGGCCCGTTCAAGGAGAGAGTCTATGCCGCTCATTAAGGACGGCCGCATCGTCGAGGATGAGTGGGTCGCGGTCGCCGACGGCGAGCCGGTTCCCGCCGACCGCCCCGCCATCGTCACCTTCGAGCGCTGGCAGGCGGAGCGCGCGAGCTTCGACGGCCGCAACGCGGCGCTCGGCGTCCGGGTCAAGAGCGGGACCCTGGCCCCGGCCATCGCGCCGGACCTGGACCGCTTCGCCCTGGTGGCGATCGAGTTCCCCAAGTTCCGCGACGGCCGCGGCTTCTCCACGGCGCGCGAGCTGCGGGAGCGCTATGGTTACGAGGGGGAGATGCGGGCGGTCGGGCACGTCATCCCCGATCAGTACCGCTTCCTCCTGCGCACCGGCTTCACCTCCGCCGAGGCGCCGGAGAACACCAACCCGGAGAGCTGGGCGCATGCCCTGACGGAAATCAGCGTCGCTTTCCAGCCGTCGCTGGACGACCCGCAGCCGCTGTCGCTCCTGCGCCGCCGCCTGGGGTCCTGACACGCATCGCGCCGCGCCCTTTCCCAAAAGCATGGGAGCGGGCGCGGCGCGGTTCACATCCCGCCAAACGCCCAGAACAGCCCGGCCGCCGCCGCGGCGGCAAGCGCGACCAGCACCCCGGCGGCGGTACGCCGCAACCGGGCCTCGCGCCGTTCGACCTCCTGGCGCTTTCTCAGAAGATACTGCTGCTCCGGCCCGAGAAAGGCCCCCGAATCGCCGTCCAGAGAGACGGAGCGTTTCGCATTGCCCCGGCTTCGTACGACAGGGGACATCCGGACCTGCGGTCGCGGCACCCGTCCCTCAAGGACCATCGATTCGCCCGCCAGAGAGCGTCCTGCCGCCGACCGGCCGCGACCCGCCCTTTTGGATGCCTTGCGTCTTTTGCTCGCCATGCTTTTCACCTCTCCGTCCGCCCGCGGAGCATAGCGGTCCCGGCCCGCTTATCCAGTCCCGGAACGCGACAAGCCAGCAAAGTCACACCGCATGCATTCCGAGTCTTATGCCGAAGCATCGGGCAATTGAGGCGAATTTACGGCAACTCCACCTTAGTCCCCACGAATGCGGGCGAACGACTGGAAAAATCCCGACAACATTGCTCACGCGGCCCGCCGAAATCCGTACTATGCGGCATCGCGCCGATGCAGCCAGGATTTTCGCATGTCCCATGACGTTCCGCTTATTTCCATGATCGCCATCGCATTCGGGTTGGCCTTCTTCTTCGGATACCTCGCTGATCGCATTCGCTTGCCTCCCCTCGTCGGGTATCTGGTCGCCGGCATCATCATCGGTCCCTTCACGCCGGGCTTCGTTGCCGACGGTGCCTTGGCCGCCCAGTTGGCCGAGATCGGCGTCATTCTCCTGATGTTCGGCGTCGGTCTTCATTTCTCGCCTTCGGACCTGCTGGCGGTCCGGAAAATCGCCATTCCCGGCGCGGTCGGACAGATCGGCCTCGCCACCGCGTTGGGCGTCGGGCTGGCCTGGCTGTGGGGCTGGAGTCTCGGCGCCGGCCTCGTGCTGGGCCTCAGCCTGTCGGTGGCGAGCACGGTCGTGCTGTTGAAGGCCCTGGAAGAGCGCGACATGCTGAACACCGCCGAAGGCCGCGTGGCGGTCGGCTGGCTGATCGTCGAGGACCTCGCGATGGTTCTTGCGCTCGTTCTGCTGCCGGCCCTGGCGGAGGTCCTGGGCGGCCACGCGCCGGGCGTCGCTGGGGGCGCCGCTGGGGGCCATGGCGCCGGCTCGGAGGGTCCGATCTGGCTGACGCTGGCCATGACGCTGGGCAAGGTGGCGGCCTTCTCCGTTCTGGCGATCGTGCTCGGCCCGCGCGTCGTTCCGGTGATCCTGACCAACGTGGCGCGGACCGGCTCGCGCGAGTTGTTCACCCTGTCCGTTCTCGCCATCGCGCTCGGCGTCGCCTACGGCTCGGCGGTTCTGTTCGGCGTGTCCTTCGCTCTGGGCGCCTTCTTCGCCGGCGTGGTGCTGAACGAGTCGCGCTTCAGCCACAAGGCGGCCACCGATTCGATGCCGTTGCAGGACGCTTTCGCCGTTCTGTTCTTCGTGTCGGTCGGCATGCTGTTCGACCCGTCGATCCTGTTGCGCGACCCTCTGGCGGTCATCGCCGTGGTGGCCCTGATCGTGGTCGGCAAGTCGCTGATCGCTTTCGGAATCGTGATCCTGCTGCGCTTCCCAGTGGGCATGGGTCTGGCGGTGTCGGCCAGCCTCGCGCAGATCGGCGAATTCTCCTTCATTCTCGTCGGGCTGGGCCTGTCGCTCGGCCTGTTGCCGGAGGAAGGGCGCGACCTCGTGCTGGCCGGGGCGCTGCTGTCGATCACCTTGAATCCGGCGGTCTTCGCGGGCGTTGCAGCGCTGCGCAAGCATCTCCAGGCCAAGCGCGCCGCCGGTGTGCCGCCCTATGGTTGGGAGCAGTTCGAGCAACTCCAGAGCAGCCTCGCCGACGCCCGCCACCAAGCGGAGGAGCGCGAGAAGGAGCACGACCTGCAAATCCAGGCGCTGGCCAAGACCTTCCCGGTGCTGTCTCTGCTGGACGCCCACGAGCAGGAGCGGCTGATGATGCTGTTCCGGCCCAAGTCGGCGGTGCCCGGCGAGCGGATCATCCGCAAGGGCGACCGCGCCAACGCCATGTACTTCATCTCCTCCGGCGCCGTGGAGGTGCTCATGGAAGGCCAGACCATTCGCCTGGGCGCTGGCACGATGTTCGGCGAGATGGCGCTGCTGAGCGGCCAGCGGCGCAACGCCGACGTCGCTGCGGTCGACTACTGCCAGCTTCAGGTTCTGGAACGGCGCGACTTCAACCAGTTCACCGCCCGCCATCCGGCGCTGCGCACCGCCCTGATCGACATGGCCGCGCAACGGCGCAAGATGAATCAGCAGGACGCCGCCACCGACGAGGCCATGGCCGCATCGGAGAGCGCCGCCTGAGCCGACGCGGTTTGCAACGGAACCGCCACCGGCTTCTCCAGAGAGGCCCGGCGGCTTCCGCAAACCGGCCGTTGGAGAAAAGCAAAAGAAAAGGCCTTGGAGCCGATCAGCTCCAAGGCCTTTTCATCTTCCGGAACATTGGTCGGAGCGACAGGATTTGAACCTGCGACCCCCAGACCCCCAGTCTGATGCGCTACCAGGCTGCGCTACGCTCCGTTCGACGGACCGCCCTTCGTTCCGGAAGGGAGCGGGACTATAGCCGGGACCTTGGTCCAACGCAAGCGCTACAGTTCACTTTTTCTCACGCTTCTCGAATTTCTTTCTCTTCTTCCACCGCGAGCAGAAGACGCGCCTCCCTCAACTCATCGATGGCCTGCGCGATGGCCTGCCGGATGGTGTCCGACAGGCCGTCGAGCGCAATGATCGGAGCGTTCACCGCCACGACGTCCAGAGCCCCGCGCACCTCATCCGAAGTGGGCTCAGGAGCGACCGGCTCCAAGCGAACCGGCTCAAGGGGGAGCGGTTCATCCGCCTCCGCCCTCCGGGCGTCCGGATCGTCGTCCACCTTCCCGTCCTTCAGAAGGCGCTGGACACCCTTGATCGTGTAGCCTTCGCCATACAGCAGGTTCTGAATCTGCCGCAGCAGTTCCACGTCTTCCGGGCGGTAGTAGCGCCGCCCTCCACCGCGCTTGAGCGGGCGGAGTTGCGGGAACTTGCCCTCCCAGAAACGCAGCACATGCTGCGGCACGTCCAGGTCGGACGACACCTCGCTGATCGTGCGGAACGCCGTGGCGGACTTCGTGGTGCCGCGCGCCTTCATATCCGGGAAACCCTTGTTGTCGGCCGGTTCGTGCGGCGGATCAGGAGACCGCCTTCACACGCTGCGCCTCGGCTTCCTCCGCCTCCACGACCTCGTTGATGCGGTTCTTAAGGACGTGGCTCGCCCGGAAGACCAGGACGCGCCTGGGCAGGATCGGAACCTCTTCGCCGGTCTTCGGGTTGCGGCCGACCCGCTGCCCCTTCTGCCGGATCTGGAAACTGCCGAAGGACGAGATCTTGACCATCTCGCCGCGGGCCAGGGCGTCGGAGATCTCCTCCAGAACGCTTTCGACCAGATCGGCGGATTCGTTGCGCGACAGGCCGACCTCTTGATAGACCGCTTCGCTGAGCTGCGCGCGGGTGACGGTGTTCTGTGACATGGTTCGCTTCCCCCCCGAAACCATAGGGGAAAAACCGTAATCCGGGGAAAGAACCCGGTCAATTCAAAAGCTTGGATCGCGTCGTTGTGAGCGGCGCAGCAAACGCACCCGTGTGGGAAAGCGAAGGAGGTGCGCCGCTTACCAGCGCACCATCGCGGCACCCCAGGTCAGGCCACCACCGATGGCTTCCATGAGGATCAGGTCGCCACGCTTCACACGGCCGTCATGCACCGCCTCGCACAGCGCCAGCGGGATTGACGCGGCGGAGGTGTTGCCGTGGCGGTCCACCGTCAGCACGACCTTGTCGGTCGGCAGCTTCAACTTGCGGGCGATGCCGTCGATGATCCGCTGGTTGGCCTGGTGCGGCACCAGCCAGTCCACCGCCGACGACTCAAGGCCGTTGGCGGCCAGAGCCTCCTCGACGACCGAGGACAGCTTGCTGACGGCGTGGCGGAACACGTCCTGGCCGTTCATCCGCACATGCCCCGCCGTGCCGGTGGTGGACGGGCCGCCATCGACGTAGAGCAGCCCGTACTGGGCGCCGTCCGAATGCAGGTGGGTGGACAGCACGCCGCGGTCCGCCGAGGTCCCGGCGGCGTCGTACCCCTCCATCACCACGGCCCCGGCGCCGTCGCCGAACAGGACGCAGGTGGTGCGGTCCTTCCAGTCGAGCAGGCGGGAGAAGGTCTCCGCACCGATGACCAGGGCCCGGTTGGCCTGCCCGATGCGGATGAAGTTGTCGGCGATCGACATGGCGTAGACGAAGCCGGCGCACACCGCCTGGATGTCCAACGCGAAGCCCTTGGTCCCCAGCGCCGCCTGCACCTTCGTCGCGGTTGCGGGGAAGGTGTTGTCCGGAGTCGTCGTCGCCAGCACGATGCAGTCGATGCTGGCGGCGTCCACCCCGGCATGCTCCAGCGCGCGCGTCGCCGCAGCAATGGCGAGGTCGGAGGTCAGTTCCCCGTCGGCGGCGATGTGCCGCGACCTGATGCCGGTGCGCTGGACGATCCACTCGTCCGAGGTGTCCACACGGGCTTCGAGGTCGCGATTCGTGACGACGTTGGCCGGGAGGTAGGAACCGCAGCCGAGAATCCGGGAACGCTTGACCATGATGTTAGACCGCCGCCGCCTTCGTGTCGGGAAGAGGCTTGGCGTCGGCAAGACGCTGCATCTCTTCCTTGATTCGGTCGTTGAAACCGTTTGCCGCCAGATTGTAGGCCACACCGATGGCGTTGGCGAACCCGATGGCGTCGGTGCCCCCGTGGCTCTTCACGCAGACGCCGCGCAGGCCTAGGAACATGGCGCCATTGTAGCGGCGCGGATCGGTGCGCTGCTTCAACCGCTTGAAGGCCCCGCGGGCCAGCAGGTAGCCGAGACGCGCCGTCCAGGAGGACTGGAACGTCCGGCGCAGGAACTCCGTGAACAGCTTTGCCGTGCCTTCGGCGGTCTTCAGGGCGACGTTGCCGGTGAAACCGTCGGTGACGATCACGTCCACCGTGCCGGTGGCGATGTCGTTGCCCTCGACGAATCCGTGGAAACGCCCCGGCAGCGGCATCTCGCGCAGACGGGTCGCGGCGGCGCGCACCACCTCGTTCCCCTTCACCTCTTCCGAACCGATGTTCAGCACGCCGATGGTCGGCTCGGACAGGTTCAGCGCGGTGCGCGCGAAGACCGCGCCCATAACGGCGAACTGCACGAGGTTCTCCGGCTGGCATTCGGTGTTCGCGCCGAGGTCGAGCATGACGCTCTCCCCGCGCAGGGTCGGGAAGAACGAGGCGATGGCCGGACGGTCGATGCCGGGAATCGTCTTCAACACGAACTTCGCCATGGCCATGAGCGCGCCGGTGTTGCCAGCGGACACCACGCAGGCGGCTTGCCCGCTCGCCACCGAATCGATGGCGAGACGCATGCTCGACTGGCGCCCGGCGCGCAACGCGACCGACGGCTTGGCGTCGCCGGCCACGGCGTCCGGGGTGTGGCGCACCTCGGCCACCGCTCTCAAGGCGGGCCGCTGCGCGAGCAGCGGCTCGATGCGGGCGGTGTCCCCGAACAGCAGGTAATGCACCTGCGGGTGACGCTCGCGGGCGATATCCGCCCCGGCAATCACCATGTCGGGTCCTTTGTCACCGCCCATGGCATCAAGGGCAATGGTCAGGCGCTGGCTCACCGCGGACAGGCTCCCTGGCTAGGACGTAGGGCGGCCAACCAAACCGCCATCAGGCCGCCGGAGCGCTCTGAACCACTTCGCGCTGGTCGTAATGACCGCAAGAGCCGCAGACATGGTGCGGGCGCTTCAGCTCGCCGCAGTTCGAGCACTCGGCGTAGGACGAGGTCGGGAGAGCGTGGTGCGAGCGACGCATGTTGCGGCGCGACTTGGAGGTCTTCTTCTTCGGAACAGCCATGGCCGTAAACTCTCTTCATTGTAAAAGGCGGCCCGAAGAGGGGCCGCCTGACGCGAGCGGCATTCAATACGGCAATTGCCCCCGAAGGGCAAGCCCGTTCCGCCCTCAATTCTGTCGTTTCAGACGTTCCAGCACGGCGAACGGGTTCGGCTTCTCCACCTCGGCGTCGGCATCATCATCGGCGGGGGCCGGGCCCTCCTCCTCCTCTTCGCCTTCGCTGTATCCGTCGAACGCCACGCCTTCTGCATGAGGATAGGGGTCGAGCGCCAGGGACAAATGCTGGGCGGCCAATTCGCCGATGTCGATGCGTCCGTTGGTCATCGCCTCCGGAATGTCCTCCTCGGCGACGTTCGGGTCGATCTCGATCTCGTCCTCCTCGCCGGGGACCATCGACTCCGGCGCGAACAGCGCGCCGAAGCGCTCGGAAACCTCGGCGGGCACCGGCTCCAGCGTGATGACGCAGGTCTGCACCACGTCGGCCTCCAGTTCCCCCTCCACGCGCACCATCTGGCCGCCGCGCACGGAGCGCAGGCGGATCCGGGCGGTCAGCCGCCCGATTCCCTCCAGTTCGAAGCGCTCGGCCAGCGCCTTACGCTCGGCCTCTGTCGCCTCGATGGATTCGACCAGATCGCCCTCGCGGTGGACGGCGTCGGCGCGGACGATGCGCGAGAATTCCGGCGCTGGGCCGGCGGTGAGCGGGGGCGTGTTGCGCATGTCAGGCAGTTCCTTGTCACAGCGTCCGTTCTGGAGCGGACGCCTTCGTCTCAGTGTCAGATGAATTCGGAGGCCGGGAAAGGCAAGTCCAATTGGCGCGTCCAATAGTAAGGAGAGACCCGATGGGTGCGATCAGCCGGCGCCAGGCGGCGGACCGAAGCGGACATCACCGGCCATGAGCGACTCCAGCGGTTGCCTCTCCAGCCCGGCGGCCTCACGCCGGACATAGGCGGCCATGACGGCCAGCCGCTGCGGCGGCACCTCCGATACGGTGCCATAGACGTTGTTGTCGAGCGCCACCTGCAACGCCGCGTCGCCCTCGTCACCGTCTTCGGCGGCGAGCGCGCGGTCGTAGACCTCGATCCGGCCGGCGATGCCGCGCGCCATCGTCTTGATGCGCCGCCCGACTCCGCTGTCGCCCACCCCCTGCTCCATCAGCGATTTCTCGAAATGGTCGATCATCGCTTCGAAGAGAAGGCGTGAGCGGTCCGCGGCGGCGGCCCCCTGCCCCTTCAGGCGGCGCATCACCAAGAAGACGTGAAGCACCACCATGTCGAAACGCCCATCCAGCGTGTCGGGAACGCCAAGGTCACGGTAGAAGGCCGGCTGGCGGGCCTGCGCCGCGATGGTGAGATAGAAATCGGCGACGGCGCGGGCTTCACGCCGGCGCCGGAACAAGCGGTCAAGCACGGTTTCTCTCTCGCTCGGAGTTTCGTTGACAGGACAAACCGCGCGATGCGATTGTCCCGGCATTGCGGGCGGAGTCCGGCCTGCCGCAAGGGTCCGGCGGTCCGCCCGCGCCATCATAGCCTGAGCACCATGACGAGATCGATTCCTTCGGCGCTGTGCGCCTTCGCCTTTCTGGGTCTCGCCGTCTCCGCGTGCTCGCCCACCGTGGCGACCCGCGGCAACATGGCGGACCCCGACCGCATCGCCGAGATCAAGGCCGGCCAGTCGCGACGGGAGGATGTGGCGGACATCCTCGGCACGCCGACCTCCGTGGGAACCTTCGACCAGAATGTCTGGTACTACATCGGTCAGAAGACGGAGAAGGTCGCCTTCTTCCAGCCGAGCGTGATGGAGCGCCGCGTCGTCGTCGTCCATTTCGACGATGGAGGCGTGGTGACGGAGATGAAGCAACTCGACGCCAACGACGGTCAGCAGATCGACATCGTCGATCGCAGCACCCCCACCGCCGGACGCGAGATGAGCTTCCTGGAACAGATGCTCGGCAACGTCGGGCGCTTCTCCGCCAAGGATTCGCGCAACCGCGGCCCCGGCCGCTGACGCCAACCGGCACGCCGAGACATGAAAAGCCCCGCTTCCGCGGGGCTTTTCTTTTGGTGCCGCTCCGGGATCAGCCGATCCCCCGTCAACCAATCTGGGCGAGGATCGCCAGCAGCAGGATCGCCACGATGTTGGTGATCTTGATCATCGGATTGACCGCCGGGCCGGCGGTGTCCTTGTACGGGTCGCCGACGGTGTCGCCGGTCACCGCCGCCTTGTGCGCGTCGGAGCCCTTGCCGCCGTGGTTCCCCTCCTCGATGTACTTCTTGGCGTTGTCCCAGGCGCCGCCGCCCGAGGTCATCGAGATGGCGACGAAGATCCCCGTCACGATGGTGCCCAGAAGCATGGCGCCCAAAGCGGCGAAGGCCTGGGCCTGACCGGCGATGGCGGCGATGACGAGGTACAGGACCACCGGCGCCAGCACCGGCAGCAGCGACGGGATGATCATTTCCTTGATCGCGGCGCGGGTCAGCATGTCGACGGCGCGGCCATAGTCGGGCTTCGCGGTGCCCTCCATGATGCCGCTGATCTCGCGGAACTGGCGGCGGACCTCCACCACCACCGATCCGGCGGCGCGACCGACCGCGGTCATGCCCATCGCCCCGAACAGATAGGGCAGCAAACCGCCGATCAGCAGCCCGACGACCACGTAGGGATCGTCCAGCCTGAACTCGACCGTCACGTTCGGGAAATAGTGTTTCAGATCCTGCACATAGGCGGAAAACAGCACCAGCGCGGCCAGTCCGGCGGAACCGATGGCGTAGCCTTTGGTCACCGCCTTGGTGGTGTTGCCGACCGCATCCAGCGCGTCGGTCGTCACGCGGACGTCCTTCGGCATGTCGGCCATCTCGGCGATGCCTCCCGCGTTGTCGGTCACCGGCCCGTAGGCGTCCAGAGCCACCACCATGCCGGCCAGCGCAAGCATCGTGGTTGCGGCGATGCCGATTCCAAACACGCCGGCCTGCCCGTAGGCGATGATGATGCCGACGCAGATGACCAGGACCGGAAGCGCCGTCGCCTCCATCGAGACGGCCAGCCCCTGGATGACGTTGGTGCCATGCCCCGTCTCCGATGCGCGGGCGATGCTGCGCACCGGTCGGAAGGCGGTGGACGTGTAATATTCGGTGATCCACACCAGCAGACCGGTCACGCCCAGCCCGACCAGGGAAGAGACGAACAGGTTGCCGCCGGTGATGTAGCCGCCGCCGTTCAGGGGGATGGGCCGGGTGAAACCGAACATGATCGCGGTCACGATCAGGATCAGCACCAGCGAAATGCCGGCGGTCGCCGCCAACCCCTTGTAGAGGGCGGCCATGATGTTGTTGTTGCTGCCCAATTTCACGAAAAAGGTGCCGGCGACGGAGGCGGCGATGCAGACGGCGCCGATGACCAGCGGGTAGACGAGCAGCAGGCGGATCACCTCGCCCGAAAAGAAAATCGCCGCCAGCAGCATGGTGGCGACGATGGTGACGGCGTAGGTTTCGAAGAGGTCGGCGGCCATCCCAGCGCAGTCGCCGACGTTGTCGCCCACATTGTCCGCGATCACCGCGGGGTTGCGGGGATCGTCCTCCGGAATGCCGGCTTCGACCTTGCCCACCAGATCGGCGCCGACGTCGGCCCCCTTGGTGAAGATGCCGCCGCCCAGACGCGCGAAGATGGAGATCAGCGAGGCACCGAAGCTGAGGGCGACCAGGGCCTCCAGCACGGCGCGGACCTCGATCGGATCGGTCACGCGGTAGATCATCGTCAGGATGCCGTAATAGACACCCACCCCCAGCAGCCCCAGCCCGACCACCAGCATGCCGGTGATCGCCCCCGCCTTGAAGGCGATGTCCAGCGCCGGGGCCAAGCCCTGGGTCGCCGCCTGGGCCGTGCGCACGTTGGCCCGCACCGACACGTTCATCCCGATGTAGCCGGCTGCCCCCGACAGGACCGAACCGATCAGGAAGCCGATGGCCACATGCAGGCCAAGGAAAGCGCCGAGGATGATGAGAAGCACCACGCCGGCGATGGCGATGGTGGTGTACTGGCGATTCAGATAGGCTCGGGCGCCCTCCTGCACGGCCGCAGCGATCTCCTGCATGCGGTCGGAACCGGCGGAGGCCGCCATGACTTGCTTGCCCGCGTAATACCCATACGCCAGGGCCAACAGGCCGCTGGCGATGATGATGACGAACGCTGCTGCCATCGGTTCCCCCAAATTCTTATGGTTTCGGGCCCGATTACCGCCTTGTCGTGAAAACGACCCGTACAAACGAAGGTGGATGACGGGCGAGTTGTTCCGAAAAAGGATGCCGAAGAGAATGGCACAATGCAACAGCCGCTGCGCTCGAATAGGCGCGGCGATTTGGCCGAGGCGCTCCTGACTTTCGGATAGGCTTTTTTCAGAACGGTTACAAATTGCGCTGTGTAACCACCTGAACAAGAACATTTTGCACCACACCCTCCCCCACGACTTTCGCGGCTGCGGCGGCTAGTTTTTCTTTTACGGCAATGATGTTGACCAAGTTGCCCGTCATCACCGACCGGTCGTCCACGGCGGCGTAGAGGGCCGACAGGCAGCGGTCGTAGACGAGCGGCTGGCGGGCCTGGACATAGGGAACCTTGTCGAGAACCACCTCCAGCGTGACGACCACGGTCACGAACTGCTCGACCTTCTGCGTGCCGATGGCCGGAACGACAAAGGGAGCCATGCGGACGAAGCCGGTGGGCGGCTTGGGCGGCGGCTCCTCCTTCTTGGGGGCCGATTCCTCGTGCTCGACGAAATACTTGTTGTAGATCATCCAGCCGCCGAAGCCCGCGCCGCCCAGCAGCAGCAGGCCCAAAACCAGCAATATGACGGCCTTGATCACGCCCATCCTTTCCCGGAAACGGAACGGATCGAGCCTAGCGCCGCCCTGCTTTCGATTGCGTTAAGCGGAGTCGCGGGACCGCCTTGTTGTCAGAAATGGTCCCAACCGCGAGTCGGCAGGTCGAGACTCCGTCCTTGCGGATCGGTCACCGTGACGTCACCCGCCGGCCCCTCCACGAGATGGCCGATGGCGGTCACCGGGACGCCGGTCTCCGCCGACAGGGCGGCGAGCGCCGACGCGGCGTCCTCAGGGGTGGTGAAGAGCAACTCGTAATCGTCGCCGCCGGTGAGCGCCATGGCGAAGCGCACCGGATCCTCGCCGATCACCGATCTTGCGGCGTCCGACAAAGGCACGCAGCCCGACTCCAGAACCGCGGCGCAGCCCGATTCCTCGCAGAGATGACCGAGATCCGCGACCAGACCGTCGGACACGTCGAGACAGCCGGTCGCCAGACCGACCAGACGCGGACCCAGCGTGGTCCGCGGATCGGGCCGCCGCAGGCGCCCCAGCAGTACGGCGCGCGCCGAGTCGTCGGTCACCTCCAGCGTTCCGTAGGCGATCCGCAGGCCAAGCGCCGCGTCGCCGATGCTGCCGGTGACATAGACGCGGTCGCCGGGACGCCCGCCCCAACGCGGCACCGCCCCGCCCTTCGGCACCAGACCGAAGGCGGTCACCGACAGGGTGACGGGGCCGGTGGTCGAAACCGAGTCGCCACCCGCCAGAGCGATGCCGAACCGGGCCTGATCCTCGCCCAGTCCGGCGGCGAAGCCGGCCAGCCAGTCCTCCCCCACCGTCTTTGGCAGGGCGGTGACCAGCGTGTAGGCATAGGGGGCCGCCCCCATGGCGGCGAGGTCCGACAGGTTGGTGCGCAGCAGCTTCGCGGCGATGTCGCCGGGCGCGTCGTCGGGAAAGAAGTGGACGCCCGCCACCATGGCGTCCGTGGTGACGACCAGTTCCTGGTCCGGTGGAACGCCGAACACGGCGGCGTCGTCGGCAAGCCCGCGGGCGCCCGGAAACCCGGACGCCAACGGCCTGAAATATCGGTCGATCCGCCCGAACTCGCCGAGCGGCTTGCCGGTCTTTGCCCTAGCGGTCTGTGGGCTGGTCACGGCTGGGGTCCGGCTGGGCCAGTTCGTCCGGCCGCAGCGCACGGGCCACATGGTCGAGCACGCCGTTCACCATGCCCGGCTCGCGCGCCGCGAAGAAGGCGTGCGCCACATCCACATACTCACTGATCAGGATGCGCGGGTGCGTGTCGTTGTGGACGAACAGTTCGTAGGCACCGGCCCGCAGGATGGCGCGCATCAGCAGTTCCAGCCGGTCCAGCGCGTAGCGCGGCTCCAGCGCCGAGGCCAGCATGCCATCCACCTCCCTCCGGCGGTGCGCGGCGCCGCGGACGATGTCGGCGAACAGCTGCGGATCGGCGGAGACGAACTTCGCCCCGTCGATCTCCTCGCCCAGCCGGTGATTGATGAACTCCCCGATCACGGATTCCACGGCGATGCCGGTCGGTTCGATCTGGTTCAGGTCGATCTGGTACAGGGCCTGAACGGCGGCAAGGCGCGCGGCCTTGCGCCGGGCCTTGGCCGATCCGCCACCCGTCCGGTTCCGGGAGCCGCGCTTCTGTTTCGCGCGGCCAGCCGCGTCGTCGTTGCTCATGATGCTCAGTCTGTCAGGAATTGCACCGCGGGGTCACCGCGGATAGAGGCGGAATTGGCGCTTGAGTTCGATCATGTCAAGGCAGGCGCGCGCCGCGAAACCGCCCTTGTTCTTGGCCGTGACGGAGGCCCGCGCCCAAGCCTGCTCGCGGTTCTCCACCGTCAGCACGCCGTTGCCGATGGCCAGCGCGTAGCGCAGCGCGAGGTCCTGGAGACCGCGGGCGCTCTCGTTGCAGACGATGTCGTAATGGGTGGTCTCGCCGCGGATCACGCAGCCCAGCCCGACATAGCCGTCGAAGCGCTTGCGCGCCGTGAAGAAGTCCATGGAACGCAGGGCGTACAGGATCGCCGCCGGAATCTCCAGGCACCCCGGGACCGAGACGCGCTGGTAGGTGGCGCCGTCCTTCTCGATCTCGGCGATGGCGCCTTTCACCAGCTCGTCGGCGATGTCCTCGTAGAAGCGGGCTTCCACGATCATCAGATGGGGCTTTTCGGTCATCTCAGGGTCGCTCGGCTGGCGGTTACTGGTCATGCAGGGGAATCGGGCGGTGGCCGAGCACGGTCAGGCCGTACCCCTCCAGCCCGATGATGGACTTCTTGCGGTTCGACAGCAGAACCATGTCACGCACGCCCAGGTCCAGCAGGATCTGCGCGCCGACGCCATAATCCCGTAGGGCGGGGGTCGGGTTCTCGTGGCCTTCCAGCCGCGCTTTGACCGATTCCGTGAGGCTGTTCGCCATCGGCTCGCGCAGCAGGACGATCACGCCGCGGCCCTCGCGCGCGATCATCTCCATGGAAGCCTGGAGTTCCCCGTCGCGCGCGGCGCTCCGGTCGCCCAGGACGTCGTCCAGCACCGACAGGGCGTGCATGCGCACCAGCACCGGCTCGTCGCCGGAGATGTCGCCGCGCACCAGCGCGATGTGCTCCGCGTAGGCCACCTTGTTGACGTAGACGTACATCTGGAAACGCCCGCCGAAGCGGCTGTCCAGCGTCGCCGCCAGCTTCTGCTCCACGATCGTCTCGGTGCGGCGGCGGTAGGCGATCAGGTCGGCGATGGTGCCCACCTTCAGCCCGTGGAACTGCGCGAACTTCACCAGATCCGGCAGGCGGGCCATGGTGCCGTCGTCGTTCATGATCTCGCAGATCACGCCCGCCGCGGACATCCCGGCCATGCGGGCGATGTCCACCGAGGCCTCCGTGTGGCCGGCGCGGACCAGCACGCCGCCGTCGCGGGCGAGCAGCGGGAAGACGTGGCCCGGCGTCACGATGGCGTCCGGCCCGGCCGCCGGGTCGATGGCGACCTGGATGGTGCGGGCGCGGTCGGCGGCCGAAATTCCGGTCGTCACACCCTCGCGCGCCTCGATGGAGACGGTGAAGGCGGTCTGGTGGCGGGTGCCGTTCTGCTGCGCCATCAGCGGCAGGCGCAGCCGCTCGATGTGGTTCTGGTCCATGGCGAGGCAGATCAGGCCGCGCCCGTACTTGGCCATGAAGTTCACGGCCTCGGGGGTCGCGCACTGGGCCGGGATGACCAGATCGCCTTCGTTCTCGCGGTCCTCGTCATCGACGAGGATGAACATCTTGCCCTGGCGCGCCTCCTCGAGGATCTCCTCGGGGCGCGACAGATACTCGTGAAACTCGGACGTCATTCCTGCCCTGCCAGCCGCGCCACATACCGCGCGAGCATATCGATTTCCAGGTTGACCCGGTCCCCGGCCTTCAGCGCGCCGAAGGTGGTCGCGTCCTGGGTGTGCGGGATGATGTTCACGCCGAAGCGCGCGCCATCGACCTCGTTCACCGTCAGCGACACGCCGTCCAGCGCCACCGACCCCTTCGGGGCGATGTATTTCGCCAGGGTGGCCGGCGCCTCGAAGGTGAAGCGCTTCGACTCGCCGTCGGCGCGGACCTCGACGACGGAGGCGACGCCGTCGACATGGCCGGACACGATGTGTCCGCCCAGCTCGTCGCCGACCTTGAGCGCGCGCTCCAGATTGACGCGCGTGCCCTCGGCCCAGCCGCCCAGCGTCGTCTTCGACAGGGTCTCGGCGGACGCCTGCACGGCGAACCAGCCCGGCCCCTTCTCGACCACGGTCAGACAGACGCCGTTGTTGGCGATGGACGCGCCGATGGGAACCGTCTCCATAGCGAAGACGGTCTCGACGGTGAACCGGGTGTCGCCCTGCCGTTCCACGGCCCGAACGCGCCCAACATCGGTGATGATTCCGGTGAACATGGGCCGGCAATTTAGCAGGTTTTCAATCGTGTGAAAGATTCATCCGCACAGCGTGCCACGCAACGGACTGTTGCGCCCGGCACGGTGCCGGACGTCCTGCAAACCGGCGCCGCTCACCCGCGGCGGACGTAGCTTTCCACGAGGTCGTCCCCGGCCGGACGCAGGTCGGTGCGGCGGAACCGCGCCATGCGCTCCAGCCCGTCCACCCCGAAGGCGTGGACCGCCGGCAGCCCGTCGCCACCCATGACCGAGGCCGCGCGGAACCACTCCAGCCGGTCCACCAGATTGGCACGCAACAGCGAGGCCGCCAGCGTGGCTCCCCCCTCCACCAGCACCCGGGTCAGGCCGCGGCTGGCCAGGGCGACGCTCGCCACGGCCAGATCCGGCAGGCCGGCGGAGTCGGCGGGCACGCGGATCACCTCGAGTCCGCAATCCTCGAAGACGGCCAGGCGGCTCGGGTCCGCATCCTCGCGCGTGATGACCCAGGTCGGTATGGAGCGCGCGCCCACGGCCAGTTTCCCGGTCAACGGCAGGCGCAGCCGGCTGTCCACCACGATGCGCACGGGCGAACGATGGGCCAACCCCGGCAGGCGGCAGGTGAGTTCCGGATCGTCGGCCAGGGCGGTGCGGATGCCGATCATGATCGCGTCGTGGGTGGCGCGCAGCCGGTGCCCCCAGGCCCGCGCCGTCGGACCGGTGATCCATTGCGACTGGCCGCTGTGGGTGGCGATGCGCCCGTCCAGCGTCGTCGCCGCCTTGAGTGTATAGAGTGGGCGTTCGTCCTGGATGCGCCGGAAAAAGCCCTCGTTGAGCGTCCAGGCCGCGTCCTCGCAGACGCCGGTGTCCACCGCGATCCCGGCGGCGCGCAGCCGCTCCAGGCCGCCGCCGGCAACCCGCGGGTCGGGATCGCCGCAGGCCACCACCACCCGCGCCACCCCGGCCTCCACCAGCGCCAGAGCGCAGGGCGGAGTTTTCCCGTAATGGTTGCAGGGCTCCAGCGTCACATAGGCGGTCGCGCCGCGCGCAGCACCACCGGCGCGGGCCAGGGCTTCCGTCTCGGCGTGGGGCCGTCCGCCCGGTTGGGTCCAGCCGCGCCCGACCACCACACCGTCGCGCACGATGACGCAGCCCACCGCCGGGTTCGGCCATGTGTTGCCGAGCCCGCGCGCCGCCAGAGCCAGGGCGGCCCGCATGTGGCGGAGATCGTCGGGATGGATGGCTTGCTTCGCCATGGGCGCCGCCCGCCCCCTCACCCGTTCTGGGCTTCGGGAGCGAGCTGCTCGACGAACTCGTTGAAGTCCGACGCCTCGCGGAAGTCCTTGTAGACCGAGGCGTAGCGGATGTAGGCGACCTGATCGAGCGTCTGGAGCGCCACCATGATCATCTCGCCGATCTGCTTCGACGGGATCTCGCTCTCGCCGGAGGATTCGAGCTGGCGCACCAGGCTGTTGACCACCCGGTCGATGCGGTCGGCGTCGATCGGGCGCTTGCGCAGGGCGATGCGCATGGAGCGCAGGAGCTTTTCGCGGTCGAAAGGCTCCCGCTGGCCGGTGCTCTTCACCACGGTCAGCTCACGAAGCTGGACGCGCTCGAAAGTGGTGAAGCGCGCGCTGCAACTGGGGCAGAACCGCCGCCTGCGGATTGCCGAGTTGTCCTCGGTCGGTCGCGAGTCCTTGACCTGGGTGTCCTCGTGTCCGCAGAACGGGCAGCGCATGTCCGGCCTTTCCCCTTAGTCGGTCTTGATGATTACAGGGTCGGGTAGATGGGGAAGCGGCGGCACAGCTCGCGCACCTCCTCCCGCACCTTCGCCTCGACCGCCGCGTTGTCGCCGGAGTTGCTGGCGGCCAGACCGTCCAGCGTCTCGACGATCAGGCGGCCGACCTGCTCGAACTCGGCCACGCCGAAGCCGCGGGTGGTGGCCGCCGGGCTGCCCAGACGGACGCCGGAGGTGACCATCGGCTTCTGCGGGTCGAACGGCACGCCGTTCTTGTTGCAGGTCATGCCGGCGTGCTCCAGGCTCGCCTCGGCGGCCTTGCCGGTCAGGTTCTTCGGGCGCAGGTCGACCAGCACGATGTGGCTGTCGGTGCCGCCGGACACGATGTCCAGACCGCCCTCGATCAGCACCTTCGACAGGGCACGGGCGTTGTCCAGGACGCTCTTGGCGTAGGCCTTGAACTCCGGACGCAGCGCCTCGGCGAAGGACACCGCCTTGGCGGCGATGACGTGCATCAGCGGGCCGCCCTGCAGGCCGGGGAAGACCGCCGAGTTGATCTTCTTGGCGATCTCCTCGCTGTTGGTCAGCACCATGCCGCCGCGCGGGCCGCGCAACGTCTTGTGGGTGGTGGTGGTGACCACGTCGGCGTAGGGGAACGGGTTCGGGTAGACGCCGCCGGCGATCAGGCCGGCATAGTGGGCGATGTCCACCATGAAGTAGGCGCCGACCTCGTCCGCGATGGCGCGGAAGCGCTGGTAGTCGAGGACGCGCGGATAGGCCGAGCCGCCGGCGATGATCAGCTTCGGCTTGTGCTCGCGGGCCAGACGCTCGACCTCGTCGAAGTCGATCAGGTGGTCGTCGCGGCGCACGCCGTACTGCACGGCCTTGAACCACTTGCCCGACAGGTTCGGGGCGGCGCCGTGGGTCAGGTGGCCGCCGGCCGCCAGCGACATGCCGAGGATGGTGTCGCCCGGCTGGAGCAGGGCGAGATTGACCGCCTGGTTGGCCTGCGACCCGGAGTTCGGCTGGACGTTGGCGAAGCCGCAGCCGAACAGCTTGCAGGCGCGCTCGATCGCCAGCGTCTCGGCGACATCCACATACTCGCAACCGCCATAGTAGCGCCGGCCCGGATAGCCTTCGGCGTACTTGTTGGTCATGACCGAGCCCTGGGCCTCCAGCACCGCCTGGGAGACGATGTTCTCGGACGCGATCAGCTCGATCTGCTCCTGCTGGCGGACCAGCTCGTCGCGCACCGCGCGGGCCAGTTCGGGATCGGTCTCGGCGAGCGAGGCGGCGAAGAAGCGGCCGATCTCGGCGCGGGGGTCGGCGTTGGTCACGGTCATGGCAGGGCAGGTCCTTGGTTCAGAAAGCAGTCACGGGCCGGATGAAGGGCCGTCTCAACCCATCTTGGCGATTCGCCGGCTGTGCCGCTCACCGCCTTCGAAATCGGTCGTCAGGAAGGCGTCCACGCAGTCCTTCGCGATCTCCGCGCCGATGATGCGCGCGCCCAGAGCCACCACGTTCGCGTCGTTGTGCTGACGCGCGAGGCGAGCGGTCGTCACGTCGTGCACCAGGGCGGCACGGATGCCCGGATGGCGGTTCGCCGCGATGCTGATACCGATGCCGCTGCCGCAGATCAAGACGCCGCGCGCCGCGCGCTTGTCGTTGATGGCGCCGGCCAGCGCCGTGGCGAAATCCGGATAGTCCACCGATTCCGGACCGTTGCAGCCGAGGTCCAGCACCTCGTAGCCGGCGCCGGCCAGCCAGGAGGCGATCTGGGCCTTCATCTCGTACCCCGCGTGGTCGGACGCGATCGCGATGGTGGTCATGAAAGAAAAACTCCGTGCACGAATACGAATGGCGCCGGCCCGGGGAGAAACACCCGGCGGGGACGGCGGCATGGCGCGCAAGCTACCAGATATCGCCCCGAACCACCAGAAGGACACAACGCACAGGGGCTTTGCGCCGGACACAGAACCGCAAAAAGGGGGGAATGCCAGTCGTCGGCGCGGCGAAGGGGAGCGGATCGGTGATGCATGCCGAGAACAAATGTTTCTCTATTTCCCGCCACCGTTGACGTTAACGGCCAGTAAGCAGGTCGACCGATTCGGTCTCACACCACGAATCGGTCAGTTGCGGTGCCCGATTCCCATGGTCTTGCCTAGCTTCCCCGCACTAGACGATGCCTAAACGTGGGGCAGTGCAGCCGCAGCCCGGCCATTTCCTGCGACATCTGATTTGCCACGCCTTGTAACTTCATGCAGTTTGCAAATAACTTAATTCGCTCCTCTCGAAATTATATTGACACCCAAATCACGCTGTGCAACTTGGTTGCTAGGGACAAA
This sequence comes from Azospirillum sp. P4_B5, assembly GCF_056402275.1. Taxonomy (NCBI): domain Bacteria; kingdom Pseudomonadati; phylum Pseudomonadota; class Alphaproteobacteria; order Rhodospirillales; family Azospirillaceae; genus Azospirillum; species Azospirillum sp. P4_B5. The sequence continues at coordinate 95,912 of NZ_JBFUHT010000019.1, read as the reverse complement.
ATGAAAAATCAGGACTAATGGCAATGAGTGACCAGCTTCGCGCCGATGTGCCCGATAACGAGCTTCTGCGGATGACCGCGGACATCGTCTCCGCATATGTCAGCAAGAACGTTCTGCCGGCGCAGCAGATTCCCGAGGTGATCAACACGGTCTACTCGTCGCTGACCGGGCTGAACACGCAGCCCCGAGAAATTCCTTCGGAGCCCCTGAAGCCCGCCGTGCCGATCCGCAAGTCGGTGACGCCCGAATACATCGTCTGCCTGGAAGACGGCAAAAAGCTGAAGATGCTGAAGCGCCATCTGCGCTCCACCTACAACATGTCGCCGGACGAATACCGGGCGCGCTGGAGCCTGCCGCCGGATTATCCGATGGTTGCGCCGAACTACGCGGCGCAGCGCTCCGAGTTCGCGAAGCGGATCGGCCTCGGCCGCAGCTCCGGCCGCCAGACCCGCCGCAAGGCCGGCTGAGCGCCAGCACCGTCCTGAACGAACAGGGCCGGCCTCCCGCAAGGGAAGCCGGCCCTGTGTCGTTTCGCCTTCATGTCCCTATCGGCCCTGGATCACTCGGACCGTGGCGCGGACGGGCTTTGCCGAACCCGCCGGCGCCGCTCCTCACCCACAGTTGCGGCCAGACAGGCGGCAATTGAATCGTTCCACGTTGCGGGTCAGTTCCTGCCCTGTGCTGGTGTTCTCCTCGTTCAGGCAGCGCAGATAGTCCATGGTCTTGTCCACGTACTCCTTCACCTCGAACTGGCAGCTGGCCATCTTGTCCGCGCTTACGAAGGTCGTGGTGTCGCCCATGCAAAGCGGAACGCCGGGCTTCGTGCAGATGATGGTGGTCTCCGACCATGCCGCCGGGCTTTGCAGCGCTACGGCCAGCACCAGCAGCGTGGCCGCCGGCTTCAGGATATCTTTCAACAGCACGGGCATTCTCCGCAAGACCGTCACGCAACGCATTCCGATCGTCTCCCTCCGCATTCGGCCAGGACCACCGCACCTGGAAAGCACCGTCCAGGAAGCACGGAGGTCCGTTCGTTCGTGGAAGGGGTTCTACAGGCGTTACATCCGATGCACCAGTGCCCACGGCGTGGCATAGGTCTAGAGTCGGATTTGAGCAGTTCACCCCCGGACCGGTTCCGCAGGTCCCGCACCGGGATGTCAGTGCTCACCATCAGCAGAAGCCAAGACTAGCCGCGCCCCCCGCCCCGCCGGGAGGGCGCGCTTCTTGGCGTCAGTATTCGCAAAACCCGATCAGCGTTTCACGGCGTCGCGCTTCATGACGAACTGGAGCTTGCTGATCGCGGTCCGCTTCAGCAGCTCCAGACTGCCGGTGGCCGGCCCGACGACCGACACCTCCGTCGCGGTGACGGGATCGATGGCCATCACCTTCAGATAGCTGCCGACCCTCTGGAACTCGAACAGCACCTCGCCGAGACCGCTTCCTGTGCCGTTTCCAGCGGTCTGGCCTTTTCCAGGCGCCCGATTGCCCACCATCGCATTTCTCCATCGCCGGCCTTCGCCGGTCCCGTTACCACCTTAGCACAGCGCAACCGTCCCGGAACCCCGTCTGCGACGTCCTGTTGTTGGCGGACGACGCACACAGCAAGGGAGTACCGGCACCATGGCTGCCAAGACCATGCAGGATCTGCTGATCGAAGAACTTCGCGACATCTACCACGCCGAGAAGCAGCTCACCAAGGCGTTGCCGAAGCTGGCCAAGGCGGCGCATTCCGAGAAGCTCCGCGCGGCCTTCGAGTCCCACCTGGAGGAAACCCGCGGCCAGATCGAACGGCTTGAGCAGGTCTTCGAGGAGTTGGACACCCGCACTCGCGGCAAGCATTGCGACGCGATGGAGGGGCTGATCAGCGAGGCCCGCGAGATCATGGAAATGGGCCTCGCCCCGGAAGTGCAGGACGCCGCCCTGATCGCCGCCGCCCAGAAAGTGGAGCATTACGAAATCGCCAGCTACGGCACCGTCCACGCTTACGCCACCGCCTGCGGCCTCACCAAGGTGGCGGAGCTGTTGGAGCAGACTCTGAACGAAGAGAAGGAAACCGACAAGAAGCTGAACATTCTGGCAATCAACGACGTGAACAAAAAAGCGATCCAGGCCAGCGGGCAGAAGGCGGCCTGACGACGGCACGCCAAGTCATAAGCCGAATCTCTTGTTACAGCGGACGCCATTGAAGATCGAAGAGTGACCCCCTACTATCGGGGCCATCCAATCGATTTTTCCGGTGCCCGTCCATGCGCAGGGTCGCATTCGTCCTCGGTGCCCTTCTGGTCGCCGCCACCCTTGCCGGTTCGGGCACGGTGGCCCAAGCGGCGGAAGGGCCAGCGGCCCTGCCGCCCTCCGTCCGCATCAAGCCGGTGATGGTCCCCATCGTCACCCGCGGGCAGGTGGAGCGCTACACCCAGATCGAGGTGATGCTGGAGGTGGCCAACGCCACCCGGCTCGGTGAAGTCCAGGTCGCCATCCCGCGTCTGCACGACGCCACGCTGCGCGCGGTCTATCTGGGAATCGAAGAGGGATGGATCGTGCGCGGCAACATCGCCAACATGCCCGCCCTGCGCCGCAAGATCGACGAGGAGAGCGTCAAGCTGTTCGGCAAGGACGTGGTCAGCCGCATCCTCATCACCCCGCTGGCCCGGCAATCCTCCTTCCCCTGACGCGTCCCCCTCCTTCCGGCGGTTGCCTCATCGGCCACTTCGCGGCAGCATGGCTGCCTGACCGGTAAGGAAACGCGAGAATGGCCGTGGTTTATGTGGCGCGCAGCGCCGCGCTGACGAAATGGGCGTCCGACGTCGGACAGGGGAAGCACGTCTTCAAACTGGGCGTGGCCACCGACACGGACGAGGCCAAGGCCGCCATCGACGCCGGCTGGGCGGGCGAAGGCGACTGGCGCCTGATCCACAGCCAGGAGGTGCCGGACCTTGAGGAAGCGGCGGTGATCGAGCGCCTGTTGCGCAAGGAAAAGGTCATCGATCCGACTTATTACCCGAAGCTCAAGGGTGCCTCGGGCGTCTTTCGCATCACCTTGACCAACGTGCAGAACAGCCTTCTGGTCGCCAAGGCCATGTCCGCCGACGAGCCGCTCACCGACGTCAAGGTGAAGCCGAAGGACATCGGGGAGTACATGATCCGCAACGCCCTGCCCTCCCCGTCATGAGCGCCCCCCCGCCGCTCTACACCATTGGTTATGAAGGCGCCTCCTTCGACTCCGTACTGCGCGCGTTGAAGGCGCAGGGCGTCGGCGTCCTGCTCGACGTGCGCGAGTTGCCCTTGTCCCGCCGCGCCGGCTTTTCCAAGCGGCCGCTGTCAGCGGGGTTGGAGGAGGCCGGGATCGGCTACGTCCATCTGAAGGGGCTGGGCACGCCGAAGGAGGGCCGCGTCGCCGCTCACCAGGGTGACCTGGACCGCTTCTGGTCCATCGTCGAAGCGAAGATGCAGACGCCGGAAGCGGAGCATGACCTCAGCCGCGCCGCAGCCCTGGCGCGAGAAAAGCCGGCCTGCCTGCTCTGCTTCGAGGCGTCGCCGCACCTCTGCCACCGACTCCGCGTCGGCGAACTGCTTCACAGCCGTTTCGGCTTCACGGTGGAGCATCTGAACCCCACCGACGTCTCCTTCTAGAGGCTGACATGCATTCCCGTTGGTACCGCTTTGCCGATCTGTCCGCCGGCACCTTCCACGACATGCTCCACCTCCGCCAGTGCGTGCTGGTGGTGGAACAGGCCTCGCCCTTCCCCGACCTCGACGGACGCGACCCGGTGGCGCAGCATCTGGCGCTGTATGACGGCGACGCACCGAAGCCCGTGGGCTACGCCCGCATTTTCGGCTCGGATGCCGAGACCGGCGCGACCTCCTTCGGGCGTCTGGCGGTCGCTCCGGCGTGGCGCGGCAAGGCGTTGGGCCGCCGCCTGGTCACCGAATGCCTGGAACGGCTGGGACGGGACTGGCCGGAGCACGACGTGCAGATCAGCGCGCAGCTTTACTTGGAGCGTTTTTACGGCGGCTTCGGCTTCCGGCGCGTCAGCGACATTTACGACGATGTCGGCATCGACCACATCGACATGCGGCTGAGCCGTTAGGGCGGAACACCCTGTTTATTTCCTGGCATCGGCCAGAATGTCGCCGGCTTCCTTGCGGATGACGTTCAGGTTCTTGAGCAGGATCGCCAGCGCCTGATCATAGTTGAAGGCCTCCTCCGACTCGTCCGGGATGTCGGTGTCGTCGGCCGCGACGGAGACCTTGGCCTTCTTCTTCACGGTCGCAAAATACTCGCTGCCGGTCTTCTCGAACCCCTTGATCGCCTTCTGCAGGGCATCGACGTCGTTGGCCCGGGTGGCGGCGTCCAGCGCTTTCGTCGCCTTTTCCAGACCGCTCGACGCCCGGAAGGCGAGCAGGAAGCCCTCGGCCGGCTTCTTCTTGCCGGTCAGCGCCTCGAACATCTTCTTGGCAGCCGTCCAGTCGGCGAAGAAGGTGGTGGCCGGCATCTCTTTGCCGCTGCCGGCCTTTTCCAGCTTCTTCAGCGCTGACAGGGTTTCCAGCTGGGCCATCTGCTCGACGTTCATGGCGCCGCCCAGCATGTCGGCCGCCACTTCGACGGCGCCCTCGTTCTTCGCCTTCTGCGCCTTGACGATAACCGCGCTGAGCTTCGCCCGGAAAATCTTGGTCGCCTGGAGCAGATCGGCCAGCGCGGCGCGCAGCGCCTTGGCGTCCCCGGCCTTGTAGGCCTTGTCCCAGGCCGCGGCGGCCTTCTCCACATCACCGGACTTTTTCACCACCGCCAGGGCGTCGCCCGAATTGGGGATCTTCTTCGCCTCGGCCTCGCACTTCGCCTTGTGCTTCTTGAACTCGGGAGCGGCGGCGAACGGCATGGTCAGGTCTCCGGCTTGATGTCTTCCCGCTCGACCGCAGCGAACGGTTGCAGAAGACTACGCGCCATCCCGTCGGCGTCAACGCGGACCCGGTTCAAAATGGAAGAAGCGCCCCCGCATGGCCCGTCGCCCTAGCCGACGACCATAGCCTGGAGCGTTTCCAGCCGGTCGGCCTCTGCCGCCGGCTTGTCCCAGCGGATGCGGTGGACTCGGGGAAAGCGCATCGCTAGACCGCTCTTGTGGCGGTTCGACGGGTGCACGCTGTCGAAGGCGACCTCCAGCACCAGCCCCGGCTCGACTTCCCGCACCGGGCCATAACGCCGGGTCGTGCGGTTGCGCACCCAGCGGTCGAGTTCCACCAGCTCGGCGTCGGTGAAGCCGAAATAGGCCTTGCCGACCGGCACCAGTTCCTCGCCGCGCCAGACACCGAAGGTGAAGTCCGAATAATAGCTGGACCGCTTGCCGTGCCCGCGCTGGGCGTACATCAGCACGGTGTCGAGCGTCAGCGCCCCGCGTTTCCACTTGAACCAGGGTCCCTTGGGGCGCCCGGCGATGTAGACGCTGTCCTTCCGCTTCAGCATCAACCCTTCGATGCTGTTCTCCCGGCTGCCCTCGCGCAGCCCCTTCAGCGCCTCCCAGCCCGCGAAGGGCACCAGCGGCGACAGGTCCATACGCCGGGGCCGCACCGCGTCGTGCCAGCGCTCCAGCCGGGCGCGGCGTTCGGTGAGGGGCAGGCCGCGCAGATCCTCCTCGCCGTCGAACAGGATGTCGTAGAGCCGCACCCAGGCGGGAAACTCCTTGAGCATCGCCGCGGTGACCGTCTTGCGGTTCAGCCGCTGTTGGAGATCGTTGAAGGGCGCGATTTGCCCCTCGTCGCGGGCGACCAGCAGTTCGCCGTCCAGCACGGCGTCGAAATTCATGTGGTCCGCGATGTCGGGAAAGGCGCCGGACACGTCGTCACCGGTGCGGCTGTAGATGCGCCGCTCGCCGCCGCGGGCCGCCAACTGCACGCGGATGCCGTCCCATTTCCATTCCGCGGCGTAGTCGGCCGGGTCGAGCCCGGCCATGTCCTCCTCCTCCAGCGGGTGGGAGAGCATCAGCGGGCGGAAGCCCGCCCCCTTCCCCGCCGCCGGACGGTCGGACTTCCCTTCCAGCCAGGCAAAGAGGTCTGCATAGGGCGGGGTCAGCCCATGCCAGCATTCCTCAAGGTCGCCGAGATCGACCTTTCCCCACTCCGCCAGCGCCGTCTTGGCCAGCCGCGCCGACACGCCCACCCGCAGGCTGCCGGTGATGAGCTTCAGCAGCGCGAAGCGACCGGAGGAATCCAGCGTGTCGAGCCAACCCTCCACCAGCCCCATCACCTGCCCACGCTTGGCCGCGCGCAGCGTCTCCACCACCTCGGTCATGGAGGGCGGCAGGCTGTTCGCCCGATCCGGGCGATCCGGCCAGATCAGGGCCACCGTCTCGGCGAGGTCGCCCACATAGTCGTAGGACAGGGCGAACAGCTCAGGATCGACGCGGGTGGCGACCAGCTGCCGGATGGCCGCCGGTTTGGCCTCGTGGAAGACCAGCGATTCCGTCAGGGCCGCCAGCGCCCAGCCGCGGTCGGGGTCCGGCGTGGTGGCGAAGAAGTCGGCCAGCAGGCGGATCTTCCCATTGCGCGCCGGCATGAAGACCAGCCCGTCGATCAGCGAGGAGAAGTTCTTCACGCCCCTTCCTCCTCCTCGAAGCCAACCATGGCCAGGGCACGAGCGCGGATGCCGCGCTGGGTCGCGTGGTGGACCAGCGCCTCCTCCCGGCCGTGGGTCACCCAGACCTCGGGCGCGGCGACCTCGTCGAGCGTCTGGGTCAGCTCGTCCCAATCGGCGTGGTCGGAGATGACCAGCGGCAGTTCGACGCCGCGCTGGCGCGCCCGCTGCCGCACCCGCATCCAGCCGGAGGCCATCGCCACCACCGGGTCGGTCAGCCGCCGCGCCCAGCGGTCGGCCACCGCGCCCGGCGGGGCCAGTACCAGGGCGCCCTTCAGCTCCTCCTTGGCCGCGACGGTGGCCGGGCGAAGCTCGCCCAGAGACACGCCGAAACCCTCGTAGAGCTTGCAGATCGGCTCCAAAGCGCCGTGCAGGTAGATCGGCCGGTCGTATCCGGCAGCGCGCAGCAGCGAGATCACCCGCTGGCATTTGCCAAGCGCGTAGGCCCCAACGACATGGCTGCGCTCCGGAAAGATCAACAGCGAATGCAGCAGCTTGTCGATCTCCCCCAGGTCCGGGGGATGGCGGAAGACCGGCAGGCCGAAGGTCGCCTCGGTGATGAAGACGTCGCAGGGCACCGGCTCGAACGGGGCGCAGGTGCGGTCGAAGCGGCGCTTGTAGTCGCCGGACACCACCACCCGCGTGCCGGCATGCTCCAGCACCACCTGCGCGCTGCCCAGCACATGGCCGGCCGGGACCAGCCGCACCGTCACGTCGCCGATGCGGATCGCCTCGCCGTAATCGAGCGTCTGCGTCGCGGCACCCGCCCCCTCACCCAGCCGTTGCCGAATGATGGCGAGCGTCCCGGCGGTGGCGAGCACATGGGCGTGGCCGGGCCGGGCGTGGTCGGAATGGCCGTGGGTGACGACCGCGCGTTCCACCGGACGCAGCGGGTCCACGTAAAAGCCGCCAGGCTCGACGTAGAGTCCCTCGGGGCAGACCTTCATCCAACGTTCGGCGGGGGGGCGGGAGGAGCTTTGTGCAGGCATGCCCTGCAATATAGGCCGTCCCCGCGAAAGGACAAAATTCCGATTCCCCCGGTTGCGCCGGCGCGAACCACAGCGCAGGATGCGGGAGAACGAGGGAGGTTCCGACCATGCACGACCGCCTGTCCCCAACGCCCGAGGTCGCCGCCGCCCTGGCCGAGGGCCGGCCCGTGGTGGCGCTGGAATCCACCGTCATCTCCCACGGCATGCCCTACCCGAAGAATCTGGAGACGGCGACGGCGCTGGAGGACGCGGTGCGGGCCGAGGGGGCGGTGCCCGCCACCGTCGCCGTCCTCGACGGGCGCATACGCGTCGGGCTGGACGCCGAGTCCCTGGAACGGCTCGCCAAGGGCGGCACCGGTGTCATGAAGCTGAGCCGCCGCGACCTGCCCGTCGCTCTGGCGACCGGGGTGCCGGGCGCCACCACGGTGGCCGCCACGATGATCGCCGCAAGGCTGGCCGGGATCGCCGTCTTCGCCACCGGCGGCCTGGGCGGGGTGCACCGCGGCGCCGAAACCAGTTTCGACGTGTCGGCCGACCTCGACGAGCTGGCCCGCACCAGCGTCTGCGTCGTGTGTGCGGGTGCTAAGTCGATTCTCGACCTGCCGAAGACGCTGGAGGTGCTGGAGACCCGCGGTGTCCCCGTCCTGGGGCTGGGCACCGACGCGTTTCCGGCCTTCTACAGCCGCAACTCTGGTCTGCCTGTCTCTCATCGCTGTGACAACGTGCACGAGGTCGCGGCCATCCTGCGGGCCAAATGGGAGCTTGGGCTGGAGGGTGGCGTCGTCCTCGCCAACCCCATCCCGGAGGCCGACGCGCTTGACGGCGGCGCCATGGAGCAGGCCATCGCTCAGGCCCTAAGGGATGCGGAACATCATGGAATCTCGGGAAAATCCGTCACGCCTTTTCTCCTCGCGGCGCTTGAGCGAATCACCGGCGGGCGCAGCCTGACCGCGAACATGGCGTTGATCCGAAACAACGCCATCATCGCGGCGCGGCTGGCGGCGGCTTACGCCGCGCTGACGGCGTGATAGGTCATAGGCCATTGCGCATAAGAGGTAAGCCATCCGTGACGTCCGGATTTAAGTCCCCGTTAACTGACGCCGGGTGAATCTGCGCTCGTTCTTCAGCGGAGGTCTCTATGCGTGCGCCCAGCCCGTCGAACCTGGTTTCCCGGATGATCGCCATGGCCGCCCAGCCCGACGAGGGCATCGGCGAACTCGATAACCGCCCGGCTGCGCGGGTCAGGAAAATCGTCTGGGCTTCCCAGGCGGCGAAATTGCGAAGCTCCCTCTCCTCCCGCCTCGTCCACGAGATCGAATGCGCGGTGTCCGCCGACCTCGACAGCATGGAACTGCCGGAGGTGTTCTTCACCTCCGTCGAGTTCGCCGGCCGGGTCATCACCTGCGACCTGGACGCCTCGGGAACCGCCTCGATCTTCGGCCTGATCGACATCAGCGATTACGACGAGTTACCCGGACGCACGCCGGGTCCCGCGGCTTTTCCCATTGGCGCCCTCAGCCGAGCGCGCGGGCGAGGATGACGTCGAGCGCCTTCAGCATCTCCGGGTCCCGCTTGTCCGGCGCGGTCATGATCGCGTGGTCGAGCGCGGTGTGGCAGCCCTGGGCGCACAGCCCGTCGCGCACCTGGAGCTTCGGCGCGAGCGTCTTGACCAGCGACCGGGCCTTGCCGGCGTTGGCGACCACCACCCGGATGACGGCGTCCACGGTGACGTGGTCATGATCCGGATGCCAGCAGTCGAAGTCGGTGACCATGGCGACGGTCGCGTAGCACATCTCCGCCTCGCGGGCGAGTTTGGCCTCGGGCATGTTGGTCATGCCGATCACGTCGCAGCCCCAGCTCCGGTACAGCTCGGATTCGGCCTTGGTCGAGAACTGCGGGCCTTCCATGACCATGTAGGTACCGCCGCGCTGGTGCGGGACCTTCAGTTCCACAAGCGCCTCTTCGATCAGGTCGCCCAGCCGCCCGCAAACCGGATGGCCCAGCGCCACATGCGCCACCAGACCGGTGCCGAAGAAGCTCTTGTTGCGGGCGAAGGTGCGGTCGATGAACTGGTCGATCACCACGAAGGTGCCCGGCGGCAAGTGTTCCTTCAGCGAGCCGACGGCGGAAACCGACAGGATCTCGGTCACGCCCAGCGCCTTCAGCGCATGGATGTTGGCGCGGAAGTTCAACTCGGACGGCGGGATGCGGTGACCGCGGCCATGGCGCGGCAGGAAGACCAGCCTCTGCCCGCTCAACTCGCCCGTCAGCAACTCGTCCGACGGGTCGCCGAAGGGCGTTTCCACCTTCACCCAGCGCTGGTTCTCCAAGCCGTCGATGTCGTAGACGCCGCTGCCGCCGATCACGCCGAGCACCGGCGCGGACCCGGTTTGCGCCATAGTCACATGCCTCCGTCAATGGGAGGGCGCAGTATTCCGCCCCGGCCTCGCAAAGGCAACGGTCACGGCGGCAAGGGTCACAACGTGCGCAGCAGAACCACGACCAGGGTCAGATAAACGGCGGCCTTCGCCGCGGTGCCGAGGCGCGCGACGCTCCACAGCGCCACGCCGGGACGGCGGAACAGGGCGACCAGCGCCATCCCCGCGCCGAACCCGCCGAGATGGGCCGCCCAGGCCACGTCGCCCATGGCGGAGTCCGGAGCCGGCGGCATCAGCGTCATCGCCACGTTGATCGCCAGGAAGCTGCCCACGACGAAGGAGGCGGGAACGCGCGGCCCCGGCGTCACGCCGAGCGTCGCCTGCGGGTGCAGCAGCAGAAAAGCCCCCATCACCCCGCAGATCGCCCCGCTCGCCCCGACCAGCGGCGCCATGAGATCGACGGCCAAGGCCCCCTCCACCATGGCCCCAGCCGCGGCGCACAGCAGGAAGAACAGCAGGTAGCGCAGGCTGCCCATCGCCAGCTCGACAGCACCGCCGAAGGCCCAGAGCGCCAGCATGTTGCTGACCAGATGCACGATGTCGCTGTGGATCAGGACATGGCCGAACAGCCCGCGCCACACCGCCCAGGTCGGCAGCGGCCCAGCCACTTCCACCGTTCCGAAGAAATAGGCGGGAACGAAGGCAAGGGTTTCCGGCGGCAGGCCCAGCACGAAGGCCAGCGTGCAGGCCATGACGATGCCCTGGTTGACGTAGGGAATCCTTCTGGCAGCGCGCACCGCTCCCCCTTCGCCGATGGCCGGAGCCTTGGCGGCGCGGCCTTCATCCTTGCTCGATATGGGGGCTCTTGCGCCGATGACCAGCGCCCGAAAGCGGCGTCCAGCCAGGAGCAAAGCCAGGACCGGTCAGTAATTCCACTCCCACTTGACGCCGACGCGGGTGTCGGAATCGGCGCCGACGTCCGCCTGGGCCTTGATGTTCTTGGTGATGTCGACCTCGACCGTGGCGCGGCTCTGGTTCGCGCCGATGCCCTGCTCCACCCCGACATAGACGCGGTCACTGACGTAGCGCCCGGCCTGCACCGCCCCACCCTTGCCGTCGGCCCCGCCGGTGAATTCCAGCCGGTCGATGCCGAGACCGCGGCGCAGGTTGCCGATCAGACCGGGCCCGCCACCGCCGAAGCCGGCCAGCGTCGCCGCGGATTGGGCGAGCTGGACCGCCTCCACGGCGCTCAGGTTGCCGACCGACTTCCCGAACAGAACGGCCGACAGCACCTCGTCCTGCGGCAACCCCTGCGGGGAGGTCAGCTCCAGCTTCGGTTGTCCGGCGGTGCCGGTAACCAGAATCTGGGCGGTCACGTCGTTCGCGGTGGCTTCCGCCAAGAAGTCGAGCCGCGGGTCGATGGCGGGACCACCGTCGAACTCGATGATTCCGCGCTTGAAGACGAAGGTCTTGGCGAGAATATCCAACTCGCCCTTCAGCATGTTCAGCCGCCCGCTGACCAGCGGCTGGCTGGAGGTGCCGGCGACGGCGAGTTGCCCGGCGAACTCCGCCTCAAGCCCACGACCCCGGACGAAGATCTGGTTCTGCGCGCTGATCGTCAGGTCGAGGATCATCGCGAAGGCCGGCTCGGGAGCCGTGGCCTCCCCGTTCTTCAGGCTGACCGGCTGCGCCTTGCGGCCCCTGCCGACCTCGACGACCTTCAGGTCCACCACATTGGGCGGGGTCTGGTTGGGGATCTGGATCTCCGCACGCTCGATCCGCACGGGACCGGCCAGCCGCGGATTCAGGAAGCTGCCGCTCAGCGTCAGGTTGGTGCCGATGGTGACCGCCGCCAGATCGTTCTGCACCAGCCGCGCCCGGTCGGCCTGGATGGCGAGGTCGAGCTGCTGTTGCGGGTCCGCGGCGGCGGGACGGATCACGCCGCGGGCGCTGATCGCGCCGCCGTTGGCGGTCCGCCCGCGGAAGCTCTGGATGGTGAAGACGTCGCCGTCACCGACAATGCGGGCGTCGATGTTGCTGATGATGGCGCCGCTCGCCCGGTTCTCGTAGCGCCCGTTGGCCAGAGTCACCGTTCCGCCCAGCCGGGGAGCCGCCACGGTGCCGTCGACGCTGACGTCCAGCCGCAGCGTGCCGCGCGCCCGGTCGCCGGTCGCCGCCAGCAGGTCGTTGGCGAGAGAGGCGTCGATGGCGCCGCGGAGCGCCGCCTCCAGCCGGCCGCGCTCCGGCACCGAGAAGGCCAGCGTGTCCGGGTCCATGGCCAGCGGCGCGGCGGCGGTCAGGGCCACCTGGCCCGCGTTGTTGCCGGTGGCGACGTCGCCGTCCACCGACAGGCGGGCCTCCCGCCAGCGGGCGTTGACGGTGGCGTTCAGGCCCGGCACGCCGGCCTGCGTGGTCTGCTGCGCCTTCAGGTTGGCGACACGCACCGTGGCGTTGGCCTGCGGGCGGCGAACGGTGCCGCCGAGAGTCGCCTGCGCGTTCAGCGTGCCGTCCAGCCGCAGGGTCGGGTTCGCCAGCCGGGCCAGCGCCATCGGCACACGGTCCAGCCGCAGTTCGCCCGACAGCCGCTCCCCGTTCAGGCCGAGATCGGCGGCGAGCTGGGCGTTGCCGCTGACCAGCCGCAGGCCGGACACTTCGTAGCGCCGCTCGCCCAGGGCGATGGCGGCGGGCTGGGTCAGCCGGAAGGATTCGCCGCTGTAGCGGCCCTGGAGCCGGTCCAGCCGGATGCGGTTCAGCGCGCCGCTCTGGGTGAACTCCCCGGCCAGGTCGAGCCCCAGCGGGTCGCGCCCGGCCCCCGCGGCCTCCGCCCGGAAGGTGGCCTTGGCGAGCGAGCCGTCCACGCTGGCCGTCACGCGCGACAAGTCGTTGCCGGCGGCGGCCCCGTCCTGAAGCTCCACACGCGCCTTGCCGCTGGCGCTGCCCAGCGCATCGGCGACGTCGGCATTGGCGGTCAGGCGGCGCGCGGCGAACAGCGGACCGCCGTCGCCCTCGACGCGGAGGTTGGTGGCGTTGGCGGTCAGGTTGGCCGCCTGCTTGCCGTTCGGCGCGTCGAGCGCGACGGCGAAGCCCGCCGCCCCGGCGAGCGGCACGCCGGCCAGTTCCGACAGCGCCTGGAGCTGCGGCAGGTTGCCGTCGAGCTTGCCGGTCGCCGTCATGGCGTCGAGCGCCACGCGCACCGCCCCGGTGATCCGGTTCGGCCCGTTCGCCACGGCGAGGTCGCTGATGCGCAGCACCTGCCCCTCCAGCGCGTAGGCGGCGTCCGCCGTCAGCCCGGCGCCGGCCAGTTCGGTGCGGGCCGACACACGCCCTTCCGGGGCGGCCGGCAGGTTCTGCGCGGTGGCGTTCAGCCGCGTGTCGCCGAAGTGGCGCCCCTGCACGACGAGGTTCCGCGCGTCCAGCGCCGCCTCGGCCACCAGCTTGTCCAGCGGGCCTTTCGCCGTCGCGTCGAGCGTCAGGCCGCCGGCCATCTCCGTCCCGGCGGCGGTGCCCACCGGGGCGAGGTCGTCGATCTCCAGCCGGGTCTTCGCGTCCACCGCCCCGTCCGCCAGGGCCGCCTCCCCCGTCAGACGCCCGTTGCGGCCATCCACCGTCAGGTCGGTGAGGCGCATGGCGCCGCCCGGCTCCATCACCGCCTCCGCGCCCAGGCTGACGTCGCGGCCGAGCACGCCGTCGGCGGGCGTTCCGGTTTCCAGACCGCGCAGCGCGCCGCTTAAGCCCGCCGTCAGCGTGCCGTCCTCCTGCCGACGCACCGGCCCGGCCAGGGCCAGCGACCCGGCCAGCGGCTGCCCGGCGAGGGCGGAGAGGCGCGACAGGTCGTCGGCGTTCAGCGACACCGTCACATCGGCGGTCTGGCCCCAGCCGGTCACATTGCCCTGCGCCCCGGCGCTGGCCGCCGCGGTGGTCAGGGTCACCCCCTCGATCCCCACCGCTCCGGTGTCGGCGTTGACCCGCGCCCGCCCGTCCAGCCGCACCTCCGGCCCGGTGACCGAGGCCAGGGCGGGATCGTCGGCGGCGAGGTCGCGGATCAGCCCCTCCACCGCCACGGTCAGCGCGTCCAGCGTGCCCTGCGCGGTGCCCGACACGGTGCCCTCCCGCCAGGCGATTCCGGGGGCGAAGCCGTGCAGGGTGGAATCCGGCCCGGCCTGCACCTCGTAGCGCAGGTCGAGGCTGCGGCGGTCGGCGCCGATACGCCCCGAGAGATTGGCCGTGGCGGCGGCGGTCTCGACGGCCACCGGCTGCAGGGTCAGGGCGCCGTCCGGAGCGACCACCACCGTGCCCTTCAGCGCCGGCTGCGGCCCGGCCAGCGGCGCGATGTCGGGGCCGAGCAGGGTCGCCACGTCGCCGGTCGCCGCGATGGTGACGGCGTGCCCTTCCGGCACCGCCTTGATTGTGGCGTCGGCGGCCAGCCGCGCGGCGKTTTCCGCCGCCGCGGTGAAGGTGCCCTTCCAATCGTCCAACGAGCCCTGCCCGTCCAGCGACGCGCTGACCGGCGGCGCGCCGGGGATGTTCAGCGCGGTGGCGATCAGCCCGCCCGCCGGCTCCGACGCCTTCAGATTCAGGTCGAGCCGCTTGTCGTCGGGGTTGAAAGCGATGTCGAGCCCCACCGTTCCCGGCTGTTCGCCCAGCCGGTCCACGTTCAGATGCGCCTCCAGCGACGACCCGCCGGACGCGAGGTCCAGCGACCCGTCGATCTTCAGCCGCGCCTCCTGCCCGATCAGCGGCTCCGCCAGGACCAGCTCGGCGATGGCCAGCTTGTCCACGGCGACGCCCACCGGCAGGCTGGGCAGCAGCGAGGTCGGCCCCTGGTCGGGCGGCGGCTCCGGCCCCTCGGCGGGCAGCGGAGCGCGCTCCACGACGACTCGCTGCGCCTCGATGGCGTCGGCCTTGGCCCGGCCGGTCAGCAGCGCGGTCGGGGCGAGGTTGACGCGCAAATCCTCCAGCCGCAGCCAAACGCCCTCGCGGTCGGCGACCGTGACGTCCGAGATCGTGAAATTGACGGGGACCGCGCCGCCGATGGTGCCGATCCTCACCTGGAGGTCGGGTCCGTTCACCGCCTTCTCGATGGTTTGGGCGATCCAGCGACGGACGGCGTTGGCCGGACCCCAGCCGCCCCCTTCGGTGTCGGCCGCGCGGGCGGCCTCCGTCAGGACCGCTCCGGTCAGGAAGGCGATGGCCAGAAGAAGGACGATCAGACGACGCAGACCCGACACCACGCACCCCGTTGCGGCATTCCCCGAATGGTATAACGGGAAAGAGCATGGGCGATCCCGATCCAAGTGGCAAAAATGCGACCCGGCCCGGCATCACCGGTTGAAAGGACGAATCAGAAGGCCTGACCCAGACTGAGATAGAGCTGCCACTTCGCATCGCCGGAGTCGGCGTTCAGCGGGAAGGCGACGTCCGCCCGCAACGGCCCGAAATCGGTGTAGTAACGGGCGCCGATGCCCGCGCCGACTTTCAGCGGTTCCTTGAAGTCCGGGAAGGCGCTGTCGAAGACGGTGCCGGCGTCGACGAAGGGCACGATGCCGACGGTTTCCGTCACCTTGACGCGCAGCTCCAGTCCGGCCTCGAACAGCGACCGCCCGCCGGTCGGGTCGCCGTAGATGTCGCGCGGTCCGGCCTTCTGGAAGCCGTAGCCGCGCACCGACCCGCCGCCGCCCGCATAGAAGCGGTGGTCCGGCGGAACCTCGTCCAGCGAGGCTCCCACCGTGCTGCCGACGCCGATTCGCGCCGCCGCGACGTAGCGCCCGTCGTCGGACAGATCGCGGTAGGCCGACGCGTTGATCTGGAAGCTGGTGAAGATCGAATCCGTATCCCCGGTGTAGGGGAACCAGGGGGTGGCGAGCAGCGAGGCACGGTAGCCCCTGGACGGGTTCAGCAGATTATCCGACCCGTCCCAGGCAATGCCCAGCGGCACGCCGATGAAGCCGGTCTGGTACTCCCGCAGGTTGGAGCGCACCCGCCCGCGCTCCCCCGACACGCCGTAGGAGACCTTGAGTTGATCGGTCACCTGCCGCTCCAGCGAGGCCGAGCCGATGGTGGCAACGCGGTCGTAGGCCGGCGGCTGCTCCGACGCGACCTGGAAATCCAGGATCAGCGACTGGCGCGGCGCCAGGAAGTCCGGCTTGCGGAAGTTGGCGGACAGCCGGATGTCCGGCAGGTCCAGGCTGCCGCGCGGTCCCTGCGCTGCGCCGTTGTCGCCGCCGATCCGCCCGAGTTCCACGCCGAGCCGCAGCCGCTCCGCCCCGCCGAAGAGGTTGCGGTGGCCCCAATAGGCCGAGCCGCCCACGCCGTCCTCCGACGAATAGAAGGCGCTGGCCCCGATGAAGCGGTGCAGCTTCTCGGCCAGGGTCACGTCCACCGGCGTGACGCCGCCCGGCCCCGGCTCCTCGGCCAACCGCACCCGAACGGTGTCGAACACGTCGAGCTGGGCGATCTGCTGGCGCGCCCGGTCGACCTTGGCCGGGCTGTAGATGTCGCCCTGCTTCCAGGGCAGACGCCCGCGGATCAGCCCCTCGTTCACGCTGGCCAGCCCGTCGATCTTGGTCTCGCCGAACATCACCAGCGGGCCGGGATCGACCGAATAGGTGACGTCCATGCTGTGGTCGTCGTGGTCCACCACCACCCGCCGCTCGGCGACGGTGGCGAAGGGATGCCCGCGCTCGGTCATCCGGCGCAGCAGAGCGGACTGGGCGTCCACCACCTGCGGCGCGCGCGCCCGCTCCCCCACCGGCAGGCCGATGTCGCCGGGGGTCACCTCCCCTCCCGGCAGCGGCGCGCCGTCGGTGGAGGCGATGGTGATGGTCTTGAAGCGGTAGGCGGGACCGGGCGTCACCGCCACGGTCACCTTGGCCGGCGTCTGGTTCGCGTCCACACGGATGTCCAGCACCGCGTCGTAGAAGCCGGCGGAGCGCAGCGCCGTCTGCAGGCGATCCCGGTCGCTGTCGGCCCGACGTTCCAGTCCCAGCACCGACGGCGGCGAGTCGTCCTTCAGACTGACCAGCGAGGAGCTGTCGCGCAGCAGGGTGCGCAGGTCATCGTCGTCGTTCAGCCCGGTGAACTCGACCTCGTAGGGGATCTGCGGGCCGGGGGCGTCGGGGGTCGGGTCGTCCTGACCGGAACCGTCCTGCACCGCTGGCGGCGGGGCGGCCTCCTGAACGGGGTCCGGCGCAGGGTCCTGCGCGCGCAGCGGGTCGCCCGGCGCGGCAACGAGCGCGCTGGACAGGAGAATGACGGCGAGGCGGGAAGCGGAAACGCGGCGGGTCATCAACCGACCATGTGGGATTCCTTGTTTCAGACGCCAATGATTCGGTCGCCGTGACGCAAGGAAATTCCGCATAGGCGCTTTGGGCGAGTTTCCTCCACCACGCCGCTTGCGTTATGAAGCCGGATCATTATATTGCGTCGCAACAGTTTCCCCGGCAGAGCCCCCCGATCGATCTCGGAGGGTTTTTTTGTTGTGCGCGGCCGACGTGCCGCGGTGTCGGGGCGGCATTGCGCAACGGAAGCCCCAGAGCGGATTTAAGAGTCCCCGACACATGAATCTTCGTAACGTCGCCATCATCGCGCACGTCGACCACGGCAAGACGACCCTGGTCGATCAGCTCCTCAAGCAGGCCGGTTCGTTCCGCGAGAACCAGCAGGTCGCCGAACGCGCCATGGACTCCAACGACCTGGAGCGCGAGCGCGGCATCACCATCCTGGCCAAGTGCACGTCGGTCCTGTGGAACGACCTGCGCATCAACATCGTGGACACCCCCGGCCACGCCGATTTCGGCGGCGAGGTCGAGCGCATCCTCTCCATGGTGGACGGCGTGGTCCTGCTCTGCGACGCGGCCGAAGGCCCGCTGCCGCAGACCAAGTTCGTGCTGGGCAAGGCGCTGAAGCTGGGCCTGCGCCCGATCGTCGTCATCAACAAGGTGGACCGTCCCGACGGCCGTCCGCACGAGGTGCATGACGAGGTGTTCGACCTGTTCGCCTCGCTCGACGCCTCGAACGAGCAGCTCGATTTCCCGACCCTGTTCGCCTCGGGCCGCAACGGCTGGGCGACGACGGACCTGGAGAACGGCGCCCGCGAGACGCTGACCCCGCTGTTCGAGCTGATCCGCGACCACGTCCCGGCGCCGAAGGTGGAGGAGGATCTGCCCTTCGCCATGCTGGCGACCACGCTGGAGGCGAACCCCTATCTGGGCCGCATCCTGACCGGCCGCATCCAGACCGGCAGCGTCAAGGTCAACATGGCCATCAAGTCGCTGAGCCGCGACGGCAAGCTGATCGAGAACGCCCGCATCAGCAAGGTGCTGGCCTTCCGCGGCCTTGAGCGCGTTCCGGTGGACGAGGCGCACGCCGGCGACATCGTCGCCCTGGCCGGCCTGACAACCACCACGGTGGCCGACACCATCTGCGCGCCGGAAGTGGCCGAGCCGCTGGCCGCCCAGCCGATCGACCCGCCCACCCTGGCGATGACCTTCTCGGTCAACGACAGCCCGCTGGCCGGCCGCGAGGGCGACAAGGTCACCAGCCGCATGATCCGCGACCGCCTGATGCGCGAGGCCGAAGGCAACGTCGCCCTGCGCGTCAGCGACACCGAGGGCGGCGACGCCTTCGAGGTGGCCGGCCGCGGCGAACTGCAGCTCGGCATCCTCATCGAGACGATGCGCCGCGAGGGCTACGAGCTGGCCATCAGCCGTCCCCGCGTGCTGTTCAAGACCGACCCGCTGAATGGGCAGCGCCTGGAGCCGATCGAGGAAGTCGTCGTCGACGTGGACGAGGAGTTCTCCGGCACCGTCGTGCAGAAGATGGCGGAGCGCAAGGCGGACCTCATCGAGATGCGTCCGTCGGGCGGCAACAAGACCCGCATCGTCTTCCACGCCCCGTCGCGCGGCCTGATCGGCTACCAGGGCGAGTTCCTGACCGACACCCGCGGCACCGGCATCATGAACCGGCTGTTCCACGGCTACGCGCCTTACAAGGGCACGATCGCCGGTCGGCGCACCGGCGTGCTGATCTCCAACGCCGACGGCACCGCGGTGGCCTACGCGCTGTGGAACCTGGAGGATCGCGGCCCGATGCTGATCGATCCGGGCGTTCCGGTCTATCAGGGCATGATCATCGGCGAGCACACCCGCGGCAACGACCTCGAGGTCAACGTCATCAAGGGCAAACAGCTCACCAACATCCGCACCACCAGCAAGGACGAGGCGGTTCGCCTGACCCCGCCGATCCAGATGACGCTGGAGCGCGCCCTGTCCTACATCGGCGACGACGAGCTGGTGGAGGTGACGCCGAAGTCCATCCGCCTGCGCAAGCGCTACCTCGACCCGAACGAGCGCAAGCGCCACGCCCGTGCGGCGGAAGCCAGCTGAACCTTCGGGACATAGGGTTCATGGGATTGCGGGAGGGCTTCGGCCCTCCCGTTTTCTTTTCAGGACCGATGTTCGCGGTTACCCTCCCGGAAAAGCACTCGGAGGGACCATGTCAGGGCGCGAACATCATTACGGCACGACGGTCACCTGGACGGGCAACCAGGGCAGCGGCACCGCGGGCTACAAGGCCTACAGCCGCGATCTTGAGATCACCGCCCCCGGCAAGCCGCCGATCCCCGGCTCGTCCGACCCGGCCTTCCGCGGCGATCCCGCCCGCTACAACCCCGAAGACATGCTCGTGGCGTCGCTCTCGGCCTGCCACATGCTGTGGTATCTGCATCTGTGCGCCGTGAACGGCGTCACCGTGACCGCCTACGCGGACGAAGCCGCCGGCACCATGGCCGAGGACTCCAGCGGCGGGGGCCGCTTCACCGACGTCGTCCTGCGCCCCCGGGTCACCGTCGCCCCCGGCAGCGATTCCGCAAAGGCCGAGGCCCTGCACCACGAAGCTCACGAGAAATGCTTTATCGCCAATTCGGTGAATTTCCCGGTGCGGGTCGAGGCGAAAATCACGGTCGGACCATAAAGAAAGCCCCCTTCCAAACGGAAGGGGGCGATTCCTAGTCCCGCAAGCTCTTCTTCTTAATGTCGGGCTTCTCGCCCAATTCGTCGAACTTGTCCTGAACGGGCTTGTCGGGGTCGCCGGAGGCTTTCCCGGTTTCCTCGATGAGCTTGTCCTCGATCCGCTGCGCGGCGTCGGACGGGGCATCGTCCTTGCGATACCCCCGCTCATCCGCGCCCATCACTTGTCGCCTTTGAGGATGTCCTTCACCTTGCCGACGACCTTGTCCAGCTTGCCCTCGGCCTTGTCGGCGCGACCCTCATCCTTCAAATCCCGATTGCCGGTCAGGTCGCCGGTCTGCTTCTTGACTTCGC
Organism: Azospirillum sp. P4_B5; assembly: GCF_056402275.1. Classification (NCBI taxonomy): domain Bacteria; kingdom Pseudomonadati; phylum Pseudomonadota; class Alphaproteobacteria; order Rhodospirillales; family Azospirillaceae; genus Azospirillum; species Azospirillum sp. P4_B5. The sequence continues at coordinate 75,601 of NZ_JBFUHT010000019.1, read as the reverse complement.
CCTTCAGCTCCTTGCCGGCACCGGTGATGCGGTCGGTGTTCATGGTGCCTTCTCCTTCGATCGGTGAATGTTTCAGCGACCGTAAACAGGGCCGCAAAAGAAACGTCACGCCTTCGCTTGGTCGCAAAGGGAGAGGGGTTGGTCGCGTTGGGCGTCGCGAAGCCTCACCTTTGGCGCACCCCCTCCCCGATCTTTCGGATCAGGTTGTTTCGCTCCTCCGGGCTGTAGCGCTCCGCGAAGCCCGACCCCCACACCGGCCCCGGCCATGCCGGGTCCGCCTTGGAGCGGGCGATGACGTGGATATGAAGTTGCGGGACCAGATTGCCCAAGGCCCCGACGTTGATCTTGTCAGGGCCGAACAGTGTTTCCAGCGTGAGCGAGGCCAGGGCGATCTCGTCCACCAGCCGGTGCTGGTCCTCACGGGGCAGTTGATGAATCTCCGTCAGGCCATTCCGGGCGGGAACCAGGATCAGCCACGGCCATACCCGGTTGTCCATCAGCAGGACGCGGCACAGCGGCAATTCGGCGACCGGGGCGGTATCGGCCTGCAAACGATCGTGCAGATGGAACATCGTCATGGGGTCCCGTGTCTTCCCTTCGGCTCACAAGGTTTTCCTTGCGGCGTTCGCGGAAGAAAACGCCCATCCGATGCGTTCGTCCAGTGGGGATTGCCGCCGCAGGGCTGATCACCTGCGCGCCGGAGCAGGACGGGTTGCTGGACACTGGTTGCGGGACTAGGAAAAATGTATAAACTGCCGCACGATCTTTATTCGGTCCGGTGATGTTCCGGTCGGTGGCGTTCGGTCTTCCGGCTTATGCGGATCGCGCGGCGGATTGAGACGAGTCCTGCAACCAGGGTGATGGGTACGGGTGTTCGGTCCGAAGGCGGTGTCGGGGCGGCGAGTCCCCCTGCGTGCCGATCCGGTCGAACCCCTTTGCTGAATTGAAAGATGCCCGGCCGGGGCGGACAAAGTCAGGACGGCCGGCAGACGTTTGGGATAAAGAAAGACGGTCATGCGCAAGTCGGCGATCGCGGCTCTTCTTCTCGTGATCCTGGGCAACATCGGAGTCTGGGCGCTGTGGAACCGCCCGGTCGCCGAACGGTCCTGGGGCGGCGCCATCAGCGGCGTCGGCTACACGCCCTTCCACCCGGACAAGAGCCCCTCCAAGGGCGACAAGGCCTCGGCGGAGGACATCGAGAAGGACATGAAGGCCCTGGAGGGGTCGGTCAAGGGCGTGCGCATCTACTCCACCACCGACGGTTCGGAGCAGGCGGCGCCCATCGCCCGCAAGTACGGGATTCCGATCACCGCGGGCGCCTGGATCGCGGGCAAGCCGGAGATCGACGAGCCGGAGATCAACGGCCTGATCAAGCTGGCGCGCGACAACAACAACGTCCGCCGCGTCCTGGTCGGCAACGAGGCGATCCTGCGCGCCGACGTCACCGTCCCGCAGGCCATCGAATACATCAAGCGCGTGAAGAAGAAGGTCAACGTCCCGGTCTCCACCGCGGAGCCGTGGCACGTCTGGCTGGAGCATCCGGAACTGGCCGACGCCGTGGACTTCCTGGCCGTCCACCTGCTGCCCTACTGGGAAGGCGTGCCCGCCGACCAGTCGGTCGATTACGCCATGTTCCGCTACAACGAGCTGAAGACCAAGTTCCCGAACAAGCACATCCTGATCTCGGAAATCGGCTGGCCGGCCGACGGCCCGTGGCGCCGCGGCGCCGAGGCGAGCCAGGTCAATCAGGCCAAGTTCATCCGCACCTTCCTGAACGTCGCGGCGCAGAACAAGCTCGACTACTTCATCATGGAGGCCTTCGACCAGCCCTGGAAGCGGGAGATCGAAGGCACCGCCGGCACCAGCTGGGGCCTGTGGGACGCGTGGCGCAAGCCGAAGTTCCCGATGATCGGCGAGGTGACGGAGCTGCGGAACTGGCCGCTGATGTGCGGCGTCTCCATCGCGGTGGGCTTCCTGCCGCTCGTCTTCTTCCTGTGGCGCCGCGGCGGCGACCTGAAGTTCGGCGGGCAGATCTTCTACGGCGCGATGATCCAGGGCGTCTCGTCGGTGCTGGTCTTCACCTTCACCGCGGCCAGCGTCGCCGGCCTCGCCACCACCACGGAAATCGCCTGGGGCATCCTGGTCTTCTGCCAGCTCGTCCTGCTCGCCGTCATGTTGATCGACGGGCTGGAGCTGACCGAGGTCGTCTGGCAGGACCGCTTCAAGCGCAAGTTCCAGCCCTGCTCGGCGGCGCCCCTGCCCAACGCGCCGAAGGTGTCCATCCATGTGCCCTGCTACAACGAGCCGCCGCACATGGTCATGGAGACTCTGGACGCGCTGGCCCGGCTCGACTACCCGAACTACGAGGTGCTGCTGCTCGACAACAACACCAAGGATCCGGCGGTGTGGCGTCCGGTCGAGGAGTATTGCCGCAAGCTGGGGCCGAAGTTCCGCTTCTTCCACCTGGACAACTGGCCGGGCTTCAAGGCCGGCGCGTTGAATTTCGGCCTCGCCCAGACGGCGCCGGACGCCCAGCACATCGCCGTCATCGACAGCGATTACCAGGTCCACCCCGACTGGCTGAAGGCGACGATCCCGCACTTCAACCGGCCGGAGGTCGGCTTCGTCCAGTCCCCGCAGGACTACCGGGACTGGAGCCACGACCTGTTCCAGCGGATGATCAACTGGGAATACGCCGGCTTCTTCCACATCGGCATGATCCAGCGCAACGAGCGCAACGCGATCATCCAGCACGGCACCATGACCATCATCCGCAAGTCCGCGCTGGAGGAGGTCGGCCGCTGGGGCGAGTGGTGCATCACCGAGGACGCCGACCTCGGCCTGCGCCTGTTCGAGCACAAATACGAAGCCGTCTACATGCCGGAGAGCTACGGCAAGGGCCTCGTTCCCGACAGCTTCTCCGCCTACAAGACGCAACGCTTCCGCTGGGCCTACGGCGCCGTTCAGATCCTCAAGCACCACTGGCGCGATCTGCTGCCCGGCGGCCCGCGCCTGACCGCCGGGCAGAAGTATCACTTCATCACCGGTTGGCTGCCCTGGTTCGCCGACGCCGCCCACATGATCTTCGGCATCGCCGGCATCATCTGGTCGCTCGGCCTGCTCGCCTTCCCGAAGTATTTCGAGTTCCCGCCCAGCGTCTTCATGATCCCGACGCTCAGCGTCTTCGCCTTCAAGGTCGGCGCCTCGCTCTGGCTGTACGAAGCGCGCGTGAAGTGCGGCTTCTGGGACAAGGTGGGGGCGGCCATCGCCGGCATGGCGCTGACCCACACGGTGGGCCGCGCCATGTGGCTGGGCATGTTCACCTCCGGACGGCCCTTCGTCCGCACGCCGAAGTGCGAGAACCAGCCGGCGCTGATGCAGGCCTTCCTGATGGCGCGGGAGGAGATCGCGCTGCTGCTCGGCCTGTGGGGCGCCGCTTTGGCCATCGTGGTGGTGTTCGGCCACGAGAACCGCGACGCCTTCATGTGGTCGGGCCTGCTGGTCGTGCAGTCGCTGCCCTATCTGTCGGCCTTCATCACGGCTCTGATCAACGCCTTCCCGAACATCGGGCTGGGCAAGCAACGGCCGGAGCCCACGGAAGCCGCCAAGGCCGGAGCGGACTGACCGCTCCCGTTCGCCGATCGGTTACAGCGCAGAGCCCCGCCAGAGGATGGCGGGGCTCTCTTCGTTTCGCCCGATCAGCGTTTTGTCCGCCCCTTCAGTCCCGGGCCCTTCAGTCCTGGGAACCGCCGTCCGCCATCTGCCCGACCCCGACATGGGCCGACGCGGGATGGGCAGCGTTCACCTGGATCATCAAGCGCTCGACGATCTGCAGCGCCAAGCGATGCAGGTTCGGGTCCTCACCCTTCGCGTCGCGATTCTGGTGGGCAGCGGCGGCATCCTCGAGCGCGGCATGCGCCTCCTCGAGTCGCAGGACGCCCCGTTCCACCAATGCGAGCATAAGGGATTCACAAATCGAGAGGGCAGCCAAACCCGCCGCATCCCGCTCCGCCGCCATGCCGCCCCCCGCACTCGTCAGTTCCCCGCCGATGACCGCTCAAATCCCCATACGGCCAATGCACCAACAGTTTTGTATATGATCCCTCACCTGACCGGTCGAGAAAATCTTATCCCCATTAACCTATGTTATAGATGGTTTTATCGTTTGGCTTAATCGTTCGAGGCCGCCCGGAATTGGGCTGGCCGTGGCACTCGCTTCGGGGCCATAACTATTGGACGATCAAAGGCTGGAACAGAAATGACCCGCGCCCAGGCCAACATGCCTTCATCTCCACTGGGGCGCAAGATCACCAGTTACATGAGCCTCAGAGACGAGGAAAAGACTTTCCTTGGCGATTTGGAGCGCAATGTTACCCGGCACGGATCGCGATTCGATCTTCTCCAGCAGGGCGAACGCTACGGTTGCGTGCGCGTTATGCGCAAAGGCTGGGCGATCCGTCACAAGGCGCTTCCCGACGGCCGTCGGCAAGTCGTCAACTTTGTCCTGCCTGGCGATATCATCGGCTTTTACTGCAACCTGTTCGAGACGGCGGACCACGGAGTCACCACGCTGACCCCCGCTGAGGTCGCCAACTTCCAGCCGGACCGCATCATCGAACTGTTCAAGCTCTTCCCGCGTCTGGCCGCCGCCCTCGCCTGGTCGGGTGCCAAGGAAGAGGCGATCATCGCCGAACGGCTGCTCAGTGTCGGGCGTCGCACCGCGCTGGAGCGGACCGCCCACCTGATCGTGGAACTGCTGCGACGGCTGAGCATCGTCGGTCTGGTCGAAGAGGGACGCTTCACCCTGCCGGTCACCCAGGAAATCCTGGCCGACGCGCTGGGGCTCAGCATCGTGCACATCAACCGGACGCTCCGCCGGTTGCGCGACATCGGGCTGATCGATCTGGCGGGCCAGCAGATCACCGTCCACGACGTGAAGCAGCTCGCCTCCGTCGGACAGTTCGACGAGCTGTATCTGCACCTGATCCAGGCGCCCAAGCAATTGGAGCACGCGCTGGACGCCAAGTCCGAGCGCAAACGCGCGGGCGATTGATCGGATTGTCAGTTCCCATCGATATCCCCCTCCGATTAACCTATGACAATGCGACAGCGAGCGGATCGATATAGAATCTAAATTGCCTGTTTGGATAACCCAGCAGGCAGACCACCAAGCGGACAGCAGCCACCCCGAGACGGCTTTTCCAACCAGGCCGGACCAAGGGGTATCGGGCAGCCAGCATCGCCGTCCTGCTGTTCATTGATCCGCCGCTGTTCATTGGATAATGCATGACCGACGCTCCTCTCGCCGGCCGATCCGCAAGCTCCGGCACACTGACGGTCGCCCTTCTCGAGGACGACATGGTGCTGTGCCTGTGCATGGAAACCCTGTTCGAAGATTGGGGAATGCTGCTGGTCAGCGCCCCGACACCCGCCGCTCTTCTGGACGCGCTGAACGGCGGGACGCTTCCCGACGTCCTGGTCGCCGACTATCATCTGGGACGTCACGGCAAGGCACCTGAGTCGGTTCGGGCGGTGCTGGCGGAAATCGATCCCGCCCTCCCCGTCATCATCACCACCGGCGACGAGTCCGCGGCGACCCAGACGGAAATCCGCGCCGCCGGCTGGCATTTCCTTCCCAAGCCCTACGACCCCGAATCGCTTCGCACTCTGATCCTGACCGTTCTGGAGCGGACGGGCTGATACGCTGGAGCTGGACGCCGCTCTGTCAGGCGCCGGCTCAAACATCCTCCACCAGCGCTTCCAGTTTGTGCAGATCGCGGACGACCAGTGCGTCGGCCTGCCGTTCCACCAGACCGTCGCGAGCCAGATCGTTCAGCACGCGGGCGACCGTCTCTCGGGCGGTGCTGACCCGGCTGGCGATGTCGGCATGGACGGGGATCGGCGCGATCACCGCCGTCCGCCCCACCACGCGCCCGCGCTTGGCCAGCCGCAACAGTTCGGCGTGGACACGGTTGTTGGCGCCCAGCGTGGACAGTTCCATCACCCGGTCGGTGGCGATGCGGACGACCCGGCACAGCCGCCTCATCACCGCCATGGCAAGATCCGGGTGGCCGGTCACCAGATCCTGAAAGGGCCGGGGTGCCAGGAAGGCGATCAGCGTTCCCTCCTCCAGCGCCACCGCCGAGGCTGACCGGGGAAGCCCGTCGATGGCGGCCATCTCGCCCAGGAAGCCGCCGGCCTCGATGTCGTCGAAACTGATCTCGCGGCCCGCCGGGGAATGGCTCAGCACCCGCACGCGTCCATCGACCACCAGCACGACGTCCCGTGAGTCCCCCTGGTGGTCGATGATCTGCTCGTTCGCATGAAAGCGCCGCCAGCGGCACTGACGCGCCACGGCGGCGCGCTCCTCCGCAGACAGCGGGCTCAGCAACGCAATTCCATCCAGCCGGGAAGATCCAGCGTCGGCAGGCACGGGGTCGCATCCTTTTCTAACAACCGCCCTCAAGCGCAGCGCGGAGCATAGCCGGACCTGCGCAAAGGTGGAACCGCCTCCCTCCAACGGGTGTCGCTAACGTCCCGTTAACCCTGAAAGCGGCAGAACGGACGGGACGCGCCCACCGGAATTGAGAGAGTCATGTCGTTCCAACTGCCCTCCGGCCCCGTTCCCCGCAGCCTGATCCCCAACGCCGGCCGCGTGGATTCGCAGCGCCTGCTGTCGGTCGTCGCCATCCCCTTCGCCGCGGCCATCGCCATGGCGACCGCCGTGGCGGCGATGGGCGGCGTGACCGATCCCATCGCCGAAGCCGGCGGGCCGATGTATTTCGTTCTGAACTTCGTGAAGTTCTGCTATCTGGCGGTGTCGATGGCCCACCTGTCCGGCGCCCTGGCGGAACGCGCCAACGGCGGTCTGCCCGCCGGTCTGTGGCTGGACGAGATGGACCGCTCGGAGCCGGAGTCCCGCGAGTCTTTCTGGCACGCCTTCCCGAACCATCTCGACGGTGCGGCCATCGCCGGCTGCGTCACGATGCTGTGCTTCCTGCTGACCTGAGCGCGCGCCGTCCGGACAGCGCGCCGTCCTCGACACGGATGCGGTGCAGGGTCAGCGGCACGTTCAGCAGCGTGGCCAGCACCGCGATCCACCACGCCCCGAAGACCAGGGGCAGCACGGCCAGTTCCCCCGCCACGACCAAGTAGTTGGGGTGGCGGACCCAGCGGAACGGCCCGCGCCGCMCCMGCGGCGCGCCGGGCAAGGTGACGATGCGGGTGGTCCAGAACCGCCCTAGCGTGGCGATCACCCAGACCCGCCCGGCCTGAAGCAGAACGAACAGGGCGAGCAGCCAGCCGTTGATCGGCGCCTCCGCCGGCACGACGGCGAACAGCAGGGCCAGCCAGCCGGCGTGCAGACCGACGAACAGCGGATAATGGGCGGCCCCGACCTCCTGCGCGCCCTCGGCCAGCAGGCGGCGGGTGTTGCGTTGGGCGACGACGAGCTCGCCCAGACGCTGGGCCGCGACCAGCAGCAGAATGACGTGGGGCCAGCCCAGCGGCAGCGTCTCCATTCCAAGCGCTCCTAAAGGTCGATCTGGGCCATCGCGGCGGTGAAGCCGGGTCCGAGCGCGCTCATCAGGTGGGGGCCGCGGGCGCCCGACGCGATGCGCCGCTCCAGCACGAACAGCACGCTGGCCGCCGACATGTTGCCGCAGCGGCGCAGCACTGCCCAGGCGTCGTCCAAACCGGCGGAAACCGGGGCGCAGACCTCTTCCAGAGCGCGCAGAACCTTGGCGCCGCCGGGGTGGCAGATCAGCCCGGCGAGGTCGCCGCGGGCCAGCCTCCGCCGCTCCAGGAAGCCGTCGATGACCGGTTCCAGCCGGTTGCGGATCAGCGCCGGGATGCTCTGGCTGAAGATCACGCCAAGTCCGTCGTCCTCGACCCGCCAGCCCATCACGTCCTGCGTTCCCGGCCAGGTGTGCTCCGCACCGTCCACGAGGCGCGGCCCTTCGCCGTCCTCCTTGGCTCCCTCCCCATCGGCGCGCAGCACCGCCGCGGCGGCGCCGTCCGCGAACAGGGCGCTGGCGACGACGTTGGTCGGGGTCGCCTCGGCCGAGCGGAAGGCCAGCGTGCACAGCTCCACCACCAGGAACAGCACCGTCCGCCCCGCCATCGCCTGGGCGATCTGCCCGGCGCGGGTCAGCCCCAGCACGCCGCCGGCGCAGCCCAGCCCGAACAGCGGCAGCCGCACCGTGTCGGGCCGGAAGCCCATGCGCTCCAGCAGCAGCGCCTCCAGGCTGGGCGTGGCGATGCCGGTGGTCGAGGCGCAGACGATGGCGTCCACATCCTGCGGCCTCAGGCCGGCATGGGCCAGCGCCTGCCCCGCCGCCTCTTCCAGCAGAGCCAGGGCGCCGTCGCGGAAGGCGGCGGTGCGCTCCGGCCAGCCGCGCGGCTCCAAGTACCAGTCGATGGGCATGACGGCGTGGCGGGTTTCGATGCCGGTGTTGGCGAAGACCGGCACCAGCCGTTCGAAGTCGCGCATCCGCGGCCCGAAGACGGCCCGCGCGACGCCGAGCGCCTCGTCCTGGCCGAGACGATGGGGCGGCAGGGCCGTGGCGAGCGAGAGGATGCGGGGGGTATGGTTCATCCTCAGCGATGTGATGCGCGCAGGGGTGGCGGACCAGCCCTCCGGAGGGAGTTCCTTCGCTTTCTCCCCGGCGACTCTTTCCCGCCGTCCGATACGTCGTTGTGGATTGAGCGGGAGCCATGTCCTGTATCACTATAGCGGGCGTCGGATTTTCGGGGGTGGGGCGGTGGATCGGAACGAGCAGGACAGCCAGAGCGCGGCGGACGAGAGCACGTCCCACCGGCCCGCCGGCATCGGGCTGATGGGGCGGCTGCGCGCCTATTTCCTGGCGGGTGTTCTGGTGACGGCGCCGATCGCGGTCACGGTCTATCTCGGCTGGTGGCTGCTGGCCTTCATCGACGGGCATGTGCGCCCGCTGATTCCCTCCGCCTACAACCCGGAAAACTACCTGCCCTTTTCCATTCCCGGCATCGGGGTGCTGACGCTGATCATCGTGCTGACCCTGATCGGTGCCTTCGCCGCCGGCTATGTCGGGCGGTTGGTGGTGCGCATCGGCGAAGGCGTGGTGGAGCGCATGCCGGTCGTCCGCTCCGTCTACGGGGCGGTGAAGCAGATTGTGGAAACGGTGCTCGCCAAGAAGTCCAAGGCCTTCCGCGAGGTGGTCCTGGTGGAGTTCCCGCGCAACGGCATATGGTCGCTGGGCTTCATCACCGGCGCCGCCCATCCGGAGGTGCAGAAGATCTCCGAGGAGGAGATGGTGCACGTCTTCATCCCCTGCGCCCCGCCGACCGCCGGCTATCTGGCGATCCTGCCGCGGCGGGAGGTCACCGTTCTGGACATGACGGTGGAGGACGGGCTGAAGCTGGTGATGTCCGGTGGCATCGTCACTCCGCCCGATCGCAAGCCCCGCGAGGTGAAGAGCACGGTGGTGGAGGAGCGGAAACGGGCGTGATTGTTCAAGCAGACATTGGACCCGCTCACCCCGACCGCAACGTCTTCGCCGCCGCGTCCCGCTCGAACAGGTACAACAGGGTCCGAAGCGCCTGACCGCGCTCGCCGGCCAAGTCCGGATCGCGGTCCACGATCAGCTTCGCGTCATCGCGGGCTGCGGCCAGCAGGTCGCCATGCACCGCAAGATCGGCCATGCGGAACTCGGGCAGGCCGGACTGGCGGGTGCCCAGCACCTCCCCCGCGCCGCGCAGCCGCAGATCCTCCTCCGCGATGACGAAGCCGTCCTCGGTGTCGCGCATCGTCTTCAGGCGGGCGCGTGCCGTCTCCGTCAATTGCGGGTCGAACATCAGCAGGCAGGACGACGGCTTCTCGCCACGCCCCACCCGGCCGCGGAGCTGGTGAAGCTGGGCGAGGCCGAAGCGCTCGGCGTGCTCGATCACCATGACGGTGGCCTCGGGCACGTTCACGCCGACCTCGATGACCGTGGTGGCGACCAGGACGTCCAGATTGCCGGCCTGGAAGGCGGCCATCACGGCGTCCTTGTCCGGGCCGCGCATCTTGCCGTGCACCAACCCTACCCGGTCGCCGAAGGTCGCGCGCAGGAAGGCGTGGCGCTCCGTCGCGGCGGCGAGGTCGGTCTGTTCCGATTCGTCCACCAGCGGGCAAACCCAATAGACCCGCGCGCCCTCCTGCACCTTGCGGTGGATGCCGTGCACCACCTCCTCCAACCGGTCGAGCGCGATGGTCACGGTCTGGATCGGCTTGCGCCCCGCCGGCTTCTCGGTCAGGCGCGACACGTCCATGTCGCCGTAGGCGGTCAGGGTCAGCGTGCGCGGGATCGGTGTCGCCGTCATCACCAGAACGTCCACCGCCCGCCCCTTGGCGGAGAGCTGGAGCCGCTGGTGGACGCCGAAGCGGTGCTGCTCGTCGATCACCGCCAGCGCGAGGTCCTTGAAGGCGACGTCCTCCTGGAACAGCGCGTGGGTGCCGACCAGCAGCGGCAGCTCGCCCGAGGCCAGACGGTCCAGAACGGCCTGCCGCGCCTTGCCCTTGTCGCGCCCGGTCAGCAGGGCGAGGTCCACCCCCGCCGCCTTGCACAGCGGGGCGAGGCTCTCGGCGTGCTGGCGGGCCAGGATTTCGGTGGGCGCCATCAGGGCGGCCTGATGGCCGGCCTCCACCGCGTTCAGCATCGCCATCAGCGCCACCACGGTCTTGCCGCTGCCGACGTCGCCCTGGAGCAGACGCAGCATCCGCCGCTCCGCCGCCATGTCCTCGTAGATCTCCGCCAGCGATGTGGCCTGGGAGTTGGTCAGCGAGAAGGGCAGCGCCGCGGCCACCTTGGCGCGCAGCCGCCCGTCCCCCTGGATCACCCGGCCCGAAAGGCGGCGCTGCTGGATGCGGACCAAGGTCAGGGCGAGCTGGTTCGACAGCAGCTCGTCATAGGCCAGCCTGCGGCGGATCGGGTTGGTCGGGGCGAGGTCGGCCTCGTCCTCCGGCGTGTGGGCGCGGTGGATCGACTCGTGCCAAGTCGGCCAGCCGTTGCGGGAACGCCACGCGGCGTCCTGCCATTCCGGCAGTTCCGGCACGTCGTTCAGCATGGCCCGCACGGCCTTGCGCAGCGTCTTGGCCGGAAGCCCGGCGGTCATCGGATAGACCGGCTCCACCGCCTCGATCTCGTCCTTCGACTCCAGCGGGACCACGGCGTCGGGGTGGGTGATCTGCGGCGTGTCGTGGAACCACTCGACCTTGCCGGACACCACCACCGTCTTGCCGACCGGCATCTGCCGCTCCAGCCAATCGCCCTTCACATGGAAGTAGATCAGCTCCAGCACGCCCGTCTCGTCGGTGCAGCGCACCTTGTAGGGATGACGGGAATTGTGCGGGGCGGCGTGCGAATCGATGCGCACCGTCATGGTGGCGATCCGCCCGTTCGGCGCCTCGGCGATCTTCGGGGCGTAGCGGCGGTCGATGACGCCGCACGGCAGGTGCCACAGCAGGTCCACGACCTGCGGACCGGCCAGCTTTTCGACGAGCTTGCCCAACCGGGGACCGAGGCCGGGGAGCGCCGTCACCGGGCGGAACAGGGGAAAGAGAACGACGGGACGCACGGGAATGGAGTCTCGGCAGCGGGGACACGGGGCCTGTGGCACCCATTCAAGCCCGCCGAGGGGGCTCCGCGTCAAGCGCGGCGGTTTCCAAAAAGGGCCGGGAGGGGAAAAGAAGACGGCGGTGTGCAAGGGTTTGGGGGGAAGCCTGGGCGGGGGACGCCGATCCAAGGCAAAAACCCAATGCACACCGCCGCAAGAAACGATCCGAGGGTATGCGGGAACATTCCGGATCGTGTGTGGCCGGCGGCGGGAACCGCCGGTGGATGACTCGCCAGTAATCAAACGTCGTCAATGACTGTAGTTGTAGCGTCGCCCGCCTGACCCCAGCGTTGCGGGATCATGAAATCCGTTTCATGAAGCTGCCGCTCACCGAGCGGCGGCCAGCAGGGCGGCGATGTCCACATGCTCCTCCAGCCGGGCGGCGATGCGGTCGAGCGCCTGTTCGACCGTCGCCGCGTAGGACTGGCCGGACGCCTCGCCGCCCAGCCCCTTCAGGAAGGCGGCGCGGAAGCCGTCCGCTCCGAACAGGCCGTGCAGGTAGCAGCCCATCACCCGCCCGTCGGCGGACACCGCGCCATCGGTCTGCCCGTCCGCCAGGGTCAGCATCGGGCGGGCGCGGTCCGGCCCCTCCGTGCGGCCCATGTGCATCTCGTAGCCGGCGACCGCAGCCCCCGTGACGGAATCCGTACCGGTCGCCTCCTCCAGCACCTTCGGCCCCTTCAGGACGGTGTCCACCTCCAGCAGGCCCAGCCCTTCGGCTTCGCCCGGCGGTCCCTCGATGCCGTCCGGGTCGGCGATGCTGCGGCCGAGCATCTGGTAGCCGCCGCAGATGCCCAGCACCCGCCCACCGCGCCTGCGGTGCGCCGCCAAGTCAATGTCCCAGCCCTGGGCGCGCAGCACCGCCAGATCGGCGATGGTCGCCTTGCTGCCCGGCAGGATGACCAGTTCGGCGTCACCCGGCAGCGGCTGGCCGCGCGGCACCATGGACAGGGCCACGTCGGGTTCCTGGGCCAGGGGGTCGAAATCGTCGAAGTTGGCGATGCGCGACAGCATCGGCACGGCGACGCGCAGCCGCCCCCCGGTACGGGTCTTCCAGGTGTCCAGCGCCACCGCGTCCTCCGCCGGCAGCAGGGCGGCGTCGGCCAGCCAGGGCACCACGCCGAAGCTCGGCCAGCCCGTGCGCTCGGCGATGACCGAAAGGCCGCCGTCGAACAGCCGCACGTCGCCGCGGAACTTGTTGATGAGGAAGCCCGCCACCAGCGCCCGCTCCTCCGGCGGAATCAGGGCGTGGGTGCCGACGAGGCTGGCGATCACCCCGCCGCGGTCGATGTCGCCGACCAGCACCACCGGCACGCCCGCCGCGGTGGCGAAGCCCATATTGGCGATGTCGCCGGCCCGCAGATTGACCTCGGCCGGACTGCCCGCCCCCTCGACCACCACCACGTCGGCCTCGGCCTTCAGACGCTCGAAGCTGTCGAGCACGGTGGGGAGAAGCTGCCCCTTGCGCGACTGGTAGTCGCCGGCCCGCGCCGTGCCCGCCACGACGCCGCGCACCACCACCTGGGAGCCGACGTCTGACTGCGGCTTCAGCAGCACCGGGTTCATATGGACGGACGGCGCCACCCCGCAGGCCCGCGCCTGCAACGCCTGGGCGCGCCCGATCTCGCCGCCGTCGGCGGTGACCGCGGCATTGTTGGACATGTTCTGCGGCTTGAAGGGCCGCACGGTCAGGCCCCGGCGCAGCAGCGCCCGGCACAGCCCGGCCACCAGCAGCGACTTGCCGACGTCGGAGCCGGTGCCCTGAAGCATGATCGCGCGTGGGGGGACCTTCGCTGCGGCCATGGCTCAGAACTCGATGCCCGGCTGGGCCTTGATGCCCGCCTGGAAGGGGTGTTTGACCAGGGTCATCTCGGTCACGAGGTCGGCGGCCTCGATCAGCTCCGGCTTGGCGGTGCGGCCGGTGACCAGCACGTGCAGCCCCTCGCGCCGCCCGGTCAGCACGGGAAGCACGTCGTCCACCGGTAGATAGCCCATGCGCAGGACGATGTTCAGCTCGTCGAGCACGACGAGGCTGTACTGGGGGTCGGCCATCAGCTCCTGCGCCTTGGCCCAGGCCGCCTTGGCGGCGGCAATGTCGCGCTCGCGGTCCTGGGTCTCCCAGGTGAAGCCCTCACCCATCGTGAAGAAGTCCACGAGATCGTCGAAGCGCTCCAGCGCCACCGTCTCGCCGGTGGACCAAGCGCCCTTGACGAACTGCACCACACCCACCCTCATGCCGTGCCCGGCGGCGCGCAGGATCAGGCCGAAGGCGGCGGTGGACTTGCCCTTGCCGTTGCCGGTGTTGACCATCAGCAGGCCCTTCTCCTGCGTCTTGCTGGCCATCACCCGGTCGTGCAGCGCCTTGCGCCGCTTCATCTTCTCGGCGTGGCGTGCGTTCTGGTCGTCAAGGTTCTGGTCGGCGTCCTCGGTCATGGCTTCTCTCCTTTCAGCAGCAGCGGCAGCCCGGCGGCGACGAACGCCACCCGCTGGGCCACGACGGCGATGTCCTGATGCAGCCGCCCCGCATGGTCGCGGAAGCGGCGGGCCAGCGCGTTGTCCGGCACGATGCCCAGCCCCACCTCGTTGGAAACCAGCACCACCCGCCCCTCCACCCCGGCCAGCGTGGCCAGCAGGTCGGCGGAGCGGGCGGGCACGTCGGCGTCGGCCATCATCAGATTGGACAGCCACAGCGTCAGGCAGTCGACGAGCACGCTCGTTCCGCTGCCGGCGTGGCGGCGCAGCGCGCCGGGCAGGTCGAGCGGCTCCTCCACCGTCGTCCAACCGGGGCCGCGGTCCTCCTTGTGGCGGGCGACGCGGTCGGCCATCTCGGCGTCCCAGATCTGGGCGGTGGCGATGTAGACCCGCGGGCCGGGCGAAGCGGTCACCAGCCCCTCGGCGTAGCGGCTCTTGCCGGAGCGGGCGCCGCCCAGGACCAGGGTGATGTCGGTGCTCATGATGGGCGGATCACCTGGAGGCTTGCGGGGTGGGCGCTTGCGGAACCGGATGGTTAGCGCAGTTGGCGGCCCGGCGCAAACCGCCATGGCGGTTGTCCTCCGCCACCTCCGTCCCGTACCATCCGCCGCCTTCCTTCCCGAACGATCCCGGAGCCGCCGATCGTGACCGACACCACCCGGCCCCGCCCGGCCCTGGCCCGCGCCGCAGCCTTCCTCCGCCGCCTCGCCGGCAAGCTGTTCCACCGCGGCGCGCCCGTCCCGCCGCCCCCGCCGAAGCCCGTGCCCGTGACGGAGCCGATGGAATCCGGGGTCTTCACCGGCGAGGCCGGCTCGCTCGCCTACCGCCTGTTCGTGCCGAAGGGAGCGGCGACGGGACCGCGCCCGCTGCTGGTCATGCTGCACGGTTGCACCCAGTCGCCAGACGATTTCGCCGTCGGAACCCGCATGAACCGGCTGGCCGAAGAGGCCGGTTGTCTCGTCCTCTATCCGGAGCAGGCCCCCGCGGCGAACGACAAGAAGTGCTGGAACTGGTTCAACCCCAACCACCAGCGCCGCGAGCGCGGCGAACCGGCGCTGATCGCCGGAGCCACCCGGCAGGTCCTGGCGGAGCAAGGAGCCGACCCGCAGCGCGTCTACGTCGCCGGGATTTCGGCGGGCGGGTCCGCCGCGATGGTCCTGGCGACCACCCACCCCGACCTGTTCGCCGCCGTGGGCGTCCATTCCGGCCTGCCCTACGGCTCGGCCAGCGGCGTGCCCTCCGCCCTGCTGGCGATGAAGGCCGGCTCCTCGCCCGGTCAGCGTCCGGCAGCGGGGGCTCCGGTGGTTCCGGCCATCGTCTTCCACGGCGACGCGGACAAGGTCGTGCATCCGCGCAACAGCGACCATGTGATGGCCCAGGCCACCACCAACGCGGAGGGACTGACCGCGCAGACCGAGGACGGACAGGCACCCGGCGGGCGCGGTTTCACGCGCACCATGCACAAGGACCGCGATGGAGCGACGCTGTTCGAGCAGTGGATCGTCCACGGCAGCGGCCACGCCTGGTCCGGCGGCAGCCTGGACGGCACCTACACCGACCCGCAGGGGCCGGACGCTGCACGGGAAATGCTGCGCTTTTTCCTGTCCCACCGGCACGCCGAGCCCGCAAAAAGCGCGTGAGGCCGCGATTACCACTTTTGCACAGCCGAATTCGCGACGCCCGTGCCATAAACTCCTTCAGCACCCACCAGACCACCGATCCGGCCATGCGCGTTCCTGCTCCCCGCCTCGCTGCCCTCGGCGCCCTCGCGCTGTGCCTGTCGGCGTCGCCGACGGTCCAGGCCGCCAACGTCTCCGCCGGACAGGCCGAGGCGAAGGAAGCCGCCAAGTCGCTGGGCAACTGCACGCCCGCCAAGGTGGAGGTGATGAGCTACGTCACCGGCCGTTCCGGCCAGACCGTGTTCAAGGTGGGCTGCACGGAGGACAAGGACACCTTCGTGCTGGTGCAGTGCCGGTCGCGAATCTGCACGCTGCTGCGCTGATTCACGGCTTTTTAATCAGGTTTGCCTGGAATCAGACTCGAACACGGGACGGGGTGCAAGGGGTGATGAGGCTCGCTCAGTCAATCGCGGTGCTGGCGCTGGCGGCCCTTCCTCTGGGCGCCTGCAGCGGGCCGATGATGGTCGCCAGCCTCGGCGCCGATCTGGCCTCTGTCACGAGCACCAAGAAGACGCTCGGCGATCATCTGGTGTCCGCGGCGACCGGGCGCGACTGTTCGTCCGTATCCTTCTCGGAAACCGGGCATTATTGCCCGGAGAAGGTCTACGTCGACCGCTCCCGCGTCTATTGCTACAAGACGCTGGCCGACGTCGACTGTCACCATATCCCCGACCCGCACCGCAACGGCCACACCGCCTTGGCAAGCCCGCCGCCGGACATCCGCCCGGAACCGCGGCAGCCGGGCTGGATCGAACGGATGATGACCACGGCGGAGCGATAAGCCCGGCGGAGCAAGCCCCCGCGCCGTTCCTCAGCGCATCTTCTTCGCCACGAAGGCCTTGGCGAGGGTCATCATCGCCTTCTCATGAGTGACGCCGCCCTGCCCGTCCTTGCCGGCGGGAACCACCATGGTGGCGGACTTGACCGGAGCGGGTGAGCCGGCGCGGCCGCGCGTCGGCGGTGCGTCGTCGTCCCCGGGATCACGGCCGAGGCGGCTCAGCACGTCGGCCAGCGCCTCCTTGCTCAGCGCCGAATCCGCGGAAGCACGGGACCGGCCCGGTGCCGAGGGTGCCGGACGGCTGGGCGCCGACGGGCGGACGCCCCGCTCGACCGCCGCCGCGGCGATGGCCTTCAGGAAGGGCTGCGAGATGCCCAGCAGGAGCTGCGGGTCCTCGGCCGCCCAGGCCATCAGCAGCTTCTGCGCGGTCGCCCGGCTCCCCTTGGCCGCCACCAGCGCATCGCGCACCTTGCCGTCCACATAGGAATTCGCCATCGCCACACGCCTCCGACCGCCGCGGACCCTCATCCGCGAAACTCAGCGACTCTCCGGCGGCAAGGGTTAACAAAGAGTTGCAAAAACGGCCGCCCGAACGCGGCAGCACGCCCCACGGGCAGGGCGGTTGCGCTGCGGGGCGTGAATAGGGGATAGTGGGCCTATGCTGATCGAAACCTACGCCGACCTGATCTGCCCCTGGTGCTACATCGGAAAGCGGCGGCTTGCCCGCGCGCTGGCCGACCGGCCCCGTGTTCAGGTGGAGCTGCGTTGGCAGCCGTTCCAGCTCAACCCGGACATGGCGCCGGGCGGCATGGAGCGCAGCGCTTATCTGGCGGCCAAGTTCGGCGGCACGGAGCGGGCGCGGCAGATCCATCTGGTGGTCGAGGAAACGGCGGAACGCGACGGCCTGCCGCTGCGGCTGGACCGCGTCCGGCGCACGCCCAACAGCTTCGACGGGCATCGGCTGATCCGCATCGCCGCCCGCCACGGGCTGGGCGACCGCATGGCCGATGCGCTGTTCCATGCCTATTTCGTGGACGGGCTGGACATCGGCGACCGCGACACGCTGGCCGCGACCGCCGCCGGCCTGGGCTTCGATTTTACGGACATCAAAAATCTGCTGAACGGCGATGCCGAGACCACCGCCGTCTTCAACGCCGACGCCACGGCGCGGCAGCTCGGCCTTCAAGCGGTTCCCTGCTACATCTTCAACCGGCGTTACGCTCTGTCCAGCGCGCAGGAGCCCGCCAGCTTCCTCCCGCTTCTCGACCTCGGGGTCGAGGAGCAGGAGGGCGTGACGGCGGCGGCCGACTGATGATCCGAGTCACCCCGCGCATCAGCCTGGACGAGAGCGAGCTTCATGAGAGCTTCATCCGCGCCTCCGGTCCCGGCGGCCAGCACGTCAACAAGACGGACAGCGCGGTGCAACTGCGTTTCGACGTGGCGGCCTCGCCCAACATCCCGGACGACGTGAAGGCCCGGCTGGTCCGGCTGGCCGGCTCGCGCATGACGGCGGCGGGCGTGCTGATCATCGTCGGCGACACCTACCGCAGCCAGCTGCGCAACCGCGAGGACGTGCGGGAGCGGTTGATCGACCTGATCCGCGACGCCACGGTGGTGCCCAAGAGCCGACGCCCGACCAAGCCGACCCTCGGCTCCAAAAAGCGTCGCCTGGAGGCCAAGGGTCAGCGGTCGGACATCAAGCGCCTGCGCTCCGGCAAGACGGAGGACTGACGCCGCTTAATAGGTGGTCTTCTGCCTATTCAGCGAGATCATGTTCCCTCCATACTGGAACTCCGGCAGGTTGGCGAACTGGTCCTTGGTGAGCTGGGTCGCCACGAGAGCGTCCTGCTGCTGGTTGTAGCGGACATTGTCGATGTCCAGCGCCACGTTCCGCCCGCCGATGCCCATGATGCCGCCAGTGGAGACCACGAGCTGGCTCGGACGGTTGCTGCGGTTGAACAGAACGTCCTCGACCTGCCCCACCTTCTGCCCATCATAGGCGACGACGGACTTGCCCAGCATGGCCTGCGGCTCGATCCGCGAGGCGGTCTGGAGCGACTGCTCGGACATCGGGCGGGACGCCTGCTCGCTTCCCCCACCGAACCAGCTCGACGTTTCGGCGCAGCCCGCCAAGGCCAGAAGCGCCACCGCCGACAGGACCGGAACAGCAACCTTACGCATAGCCCCCTCCTTCTGACGAGATAACCACGCGGGTTTAAACAGGCCGTCGACCGCAATCGTCACGGTGTCTTGCGGCGATCGCGCCCGACGCGCCGGAACGCGCCGCGTCCGGCCGTGTTCTGCACACTCTCAACTCTCCCCCGAGGCTCCGCAGATCATGGCCGAAGACACCGCCCGCCGGTTGCAGGCCCGCCCCATCCCGGTGCCGAAGGCCGCCCCGCCCGCCTCCACCCAGACGACGCTGCTGGTCATCGCGCTGGTGGTGGCGACCCTGTATCTGGGAAGCGACATCCTGGTCCCCATCGCGCTGGCGGTGCTGCTGACCTTCGTCCTGGCGCCCATCGTCAGCCGGCTGGAGCGGCTGCGTTTGGGCCGGGTGCCGTCGGTGCTGGCCGTGGTGGTTCTGGTCTTCGCGGGAATCGCCGCCTTCGGCACGGTGGTTGGCGGACAGATCGCCGATCTCGCCGACAACCTGCCCAGCTACCAGCGCAACGTCCACGCCAAGCTGAATTCGCTGCGCTCCAGCGCGTCGTCGGCGGGCAGCGGCGGGGTGGTCCAGCAGGCGACCGAAGCCTTCCGCGACCTGAAGCAGGGGTTGGAGCAGGTGACCGGGGACACTGCGCCCGCCGCCACGGCTCCGGCCAGCGCCCTGCCCGCCCCCGGCGCCGCGCGGGAACCGGTGCCGGTGCGGATCGAGCAGGACGGCTCCGACGCGCTGACCATCATCAGCGACGTGCTGGGGCCGGCGATGGCGCCGGTCGCCACGGCGGGCATGGTGCTGGTCTTCACCATCTTCATGCTGCTGCAACGGGAGGATTTGCGCGACCGGCTGATCCGGCTGGCCGGGTCCGGCGACCTCAGCCGCACCACGGAGGCGATGAACGACGCGGGCGAGCGGGTCAGCCGCTACCTGCTGATGCAATGCGTGGTCAACGTCACCTACGGCCTGCCCATCGGGATCGGGTTGTGGCTGCTCGGCGTGCCGAACCCGCTGCTGTGGGGCATGCTGGCGACGGTGCTGCGCTTCATCCCCTTCCTGGGGCCGGCGATCGCCGCGGCCTTCCCGATCCTGCTGTCCTTCGCGGTTGATGCGGGATGGACCCTGCCGTTGCTCTGCATCGCCCTGTTCGTGGCGGTGGAGCTGTTCTCCAACAATGTGGTGGAGCCCTGGCTCTACGGCTCCGCCACCGGCCTGTCGTCGCTGGCGATCATTGTCGCGGCGGTGTTCTGGACCACGCTGTGGGGGCCGGTCGGGCTGCTGCTGGCGACTCCGCTGACCGTCTGCCTCGTCGTGCTGGGGCGGCACGTTCCGCAGCTTCATTTCCTGGAGGTGATGCTGGGCGACCGGCCGGTCCTGCCCGACGAGGCCAAGCTGTACCAGCGCCTGCTCGCCCGCGACCCCATCGAGGCCATGGAGATCGCCGAGGAGAAGATGAGCAAGGGCGGGCTGGTGGAGGCCGGGCATGGCCTGCTGATCCCCACCCTGTCGCTGGCCGAGCAGGACCGCCAGCGCAACCGCCTGAACCCGGAGGGACGGCAGGCGGTGGCCGAGGGCATGGTGGCCTTGCTGGACGAGATGATGGAATCCTCGCCGCCCGCCGCGGAGGACACGCCGCTGGTCCTGTGCATCGGCGCCCGCAACGACCTGGACGAGGCGGCGGCGGCGCTGCTCGGCCATCTGTTGCGCCCGCGCGGGCTGCGCGCCGACGTGATCCCCTGCGAAAAGGTGTCGGTCCGCGCCATCGCCGCGCTGGCCCCGACCGGCGTGTCGGCGGTGGTGCTGTCCTACCTGAACCCGTCCGCCCTGTCGCACGCCCGCCGGCTGGTGCGCCGGCTGCGCCTGCATTTCGGCCCGAACGTGCCGATCCTGCTCTGCCTGTGGAGCGCCCACCCCGAAGCCGACGCTCCGGAGCACGCCATATCCCAGACCACCGCCGACCGTGTCGCCACCAGCCTGACCGGCGCCGTCACGCAGTTGGAGGAACTCGGCGTGCTCGCCGCCGTCGAGGCGGAGAAGGCGCCGCAGGCGTGACGGTCAGGAGGGCGCCACGACGGTGCAGACGCGCTTCAGCGCGTCGGCCGCGCGCTCCACGTCCTCGTCGCGCACCAGAACGTAATCGGTGTCGTAGGTGGACATGGCGAAGATCGGCACCCGCGCCTGGGCCAGCGGCACGGCGATGCGCGCCAGCACGCCGAACAGCGAGAAGTCCAGCGGCCCCTCCACCTTGAAGGCGCGCCAGCCGCGCTCCGCGGTCACGCCGTCCGGCACGCGGGATTCGCGGCAGAGGATCGACAGCTCCTCCCCCGTGCGGGTGGCGCTGACCAGCGGGTCGGTCCAGTCGAGCCAGCCGGGCATCCCGTCCCCCGGCGCCAGCCGCGCCACCGCCAGCCGGTCGGGCAGGACCGACAGGGTCAGCGGCTTGGTCTCCGGCAGCAGGGCGGCGTCCAGCGTGGCGCGGTCCACCTCGAACGGCTTGAGAATGCGCTTGGCCCGTGCGGCCAGCGACGGAATGCGCGAGCGCATGGCCCGGCCCAGCATGTCCGCCGCGACTGGGCGAAGCTCCGGATCTTCCGCCGCCAGATCGACCATGGCCTGAAGCGCGGCGCTCTGCACGATCCGGCTGGCCCGGTTCTCGAACCAGCCCTCCAGAAGCGCCACCACCCGCTCCCGCTGCTCGTCCGTCAGGGTCAGGCGCGGCAGGATCGCCGCCAGATGCCAGCGCACCTCGGCCTGCTCGATGGCCGCCGCCTCGGTCAGCAGCCGTTCGGCGAAGGCGTCCAACGGGCGGGCGTCGCCGCGCGACACCCGGTCCAAGGCGTCGGCGGCGCGCATCCGCACCCCGGCATCGCCGTCGAACAGGCAGGCCACCAACTCCGGCAAGCGGGCGGGGTCGGCGGCGACCGCCTCCGCCACCGTCGGAATGTTGCCGAAGGCCCGCCGATCGCCGCCAAGCGCCAGGGCCTTCGCCAAGCCCTTGTCCTTGGGCCCGATGTCTCTCGGACCGCTATCCTTGCTCATCGCCTCAGCGCCGCCCGAAGGGACGCGAGGGGATGTTCCGCCCGAACTTCGACCCAACTTTCAGCGCGTTGGGGCGCGGCGGCGGAGGCGGCGGGGGAGGCGGCGGCGCTTCGCCCTTCGGCACGGCGCCGCCGCCGGCCATCTGGGCGAGATCGCTCATCAGGCGGTTGACGCCGCGC
This sequence comes from Azospirillum sp. P4_B5, assembly GCF_056402275.1. Lineage (NCBI taxonomy): Bacteria > Pseudomonadati > Pseudomonadota > Alphaproteobacteria > Rhodospirillales > Azospirillaceae > Azospirillum > Azospirillum sp. P4_B5. Next base: position 53,659 of record NZ_JBFUHT010000019.1, on the reverse strand, counting down.
ACCCGCTGGGCCTCGTCGGCCCATTCGCGGGTGTAGACCAGCTTGTGGTCGGGCCGCAGCTTCATCAGGCTCATCTGCTGGCTGATGTAAGTCAGCAGCTTGGCCGGCTCGGCGTAGCTGTTGTTGCGGAAGGTCAGCACGGCGCCCTTCGGCCCGGCGTCCACCCGCTCCACCCCCGCCTGACGGCAGAGCTGCTTGATGGTGACGACGTCCAGCAGGTTCTCGACCTCGCCCGGCAGCTTGCCGAAGCGGTCGATCAGCTCCGCGGCGAAGCCGTCGATTTCCGCCCGGTCCACCAGATCGGCGATGCGGCGGTAGAGCGACAGGCGCACCGTCAGGTCTGGGACATACTCCTCCGGGATCAGCACCGGCGTGCCCAGGTTGATCTGCGGGGTCCAGGGCTGGTCCTCCGCCCCGCTGGGCACCTGCCCGTCCATGTTGGCGCGGGCGTTGGCGACGGCCTCCTCCAGCATGTGCTGGTACAGCTCGACGCCAACCTCCTTGACGTGGCCCGACTGCTCCTCGCCCAGCAGGTTGCCGGCGCCGCGGATGTCCATGTCGTGGCTGGCCAGCTGGAAGCCGGCGCCCAGGCTGTCCAGCGTCTCGATGACGTGCAGCCGCTGCTGCGCCGTGCCGGTCAGCGGCTTGTTCGGCGCGTAGGTGAGGTAGGCGTAGCCGCGCACCTTCGAGCGGCCGACGCGCCCGCGGATCTGGTAGAGCTGGGCCAGGCCGAACATGTCCGCCCGGTGCACGATCAGCGTGTTGGCGTTGGGGATGTCGATGCCGCTCTCGATGATGTTGGTGGCGAGCAGCACCTCGAACTTGCCCTCGTCGAAGGCGGTCATCACCTCCTCCAGCTCGCTGGCCGGCATCTGGCCGTGGGCGGTGACGATCTTGACCTCGGGCACCAGTTCCCGCACCCGCTCGGCGACCTTGGGCAGGTCCTCCACGCGGGGGCAGACGTAGAAGGTCTGGCCGCCCCGGTAATGCTCGCGCAGGATGGCCTCGCGCACCACCACGGGGTCGTAGGGCAGCACGAAGGTGCGCACCGCCAGACGGTCCACCGGCGGGGTGGCGATCAGCGAGAGTTCGCGAACGCCGCTTAGTGCCATCTGGAGCGTGCGCGGGATCGGCGTGGCGGTCAGCGTCAGGACGTGCACGTCGGCGCGCAGCTCCTTCAGCCGCTCCTTCTGCTTCACGCCGAAATGCTGCTCCTCGTCGACGATGACCATGCCGAGCTGCTTGAACTGCACGCCCTTTCCGAGCAGCGCGTGGGTGCCGATCACGATATCGGCGGTGCCCTCCGTCAGCTCCTGCTTGACCTTGGTCTGCTCCTTGGGCGTCACCATGCGCGACAGCTGGACGACGCGCAGCGGCAAACCCGCAAACCGCGTCGTGAAGGTCTTGAAATGCTGCCGCGCCAGCAGCGTGGTCGGCACCACCACGGCGACCTGCTGGCCGCTCATGGCGACGAGGAAGGCGGCACGCAGCGCCACCTCCGTCTTGCCGAAGCCGACGTCGCCGCAGACCAGCCGGTCCATCGGACGGCCCGAACCGAGGTCGGTGAAGACCTCCTCGATGACCTTCAGCTGGTCGTCCGTCTCCGGGTAGGGGAAGCGGGCGGCGAATTCCTGATAGACGCCCTCCGGCGTGTAGACCGGGTCGGCCTTCTTCAGCATGCGCTCGGCGGCAATCTTCAGCAGCGCCTCGGCCATGTCCTTCAGGCGCTTCTTGACGCGGGCCTTGCGGCCCTGCCAGCCGGCCCCGCCCAGCTTGTCGAGCTGCGCGTGCGCGTCCTCCGACCCGTAGCGGGTCAGCACTTCAATGTTCTCGACGGGGACGTAGAGCTTGTCGCCGCCCTCGTAGATCAGCCGCAGGCAGTCGTGCGGCGCGCCGGACACCTCCAGCGTCTCCAGCCCGTCGTAGCGCCCGATGCCGTGGTCCATGTGCACCACGAGGTCGCCCGAGGCCAGCGCCGTGTATTCGGCGATGAAGTTGGCGGCCTTGCGCTTCTTCTTCGCCGCCGGGCGGACGAGGCGGTCGCCGAGGATGTCCTGCTCGGTGATGACGGCCATGTCGGCGGAGGTGAAGCCGTGCTCCATCCCCAGCACGATCATGCCGATGACGTGGCGGTCGAAGCGGCGGACGTCCTCGATGCTCTCCGCCGGCTCCAGCCCCGGAATGCCGTGGTCGCCCAGCACCGTCATCAGACGGTCGCGCGAGCCCGCGGAATAGCCGGCCACCAGCACACGCCGCCCGTCGGCGCGAAGGGCACGGATGTGGTCCTTCACCGCCTCGAAGACGTTGACGTCGGGCCGCGCCCGCTCCTCGGCGAAGTCGTGGCCACGGCGCCCGCCGGCGTCCAGCGTGCCCTTGATGCCCGGCGGCGTGCCGAAGGGCTTGAGTTGCGCCACGGCGTGGGCGGCGAACAGGTCGTCCCAGGCCTGGGCGTCGAGGAACATCATGCCGACCGGCACCGGCTTGTAGACCGGGGAGCCCGTCCGCTTCTCGATGACGATCATGCTCTCGCGGGAGGCGTGGAAGTCCTCCACCTGGGCGATGCGCGAATCGCGCGCCTCGGTCGCCTGATGATCCAGCGACAGGATGGCCTTGGGCATGTAGGCCAGCAGCGATTCCATCGTCTCATGGAACAGCGGCAGCCAATGCTCCATGCCGCCGTACTTGCGCCCGGCGCTGATCGCCTCGTAGAGCGGGTCGTCGTCGGTGACGGCGCCGAACAGCTCCCGGTAGCCGGAGCGGAAGCGGGCGATCCCCGCCTCGTCCAGGAAGACCTCCGACATCGGCTTCAGGTCGACGCCGTCACGCTTGTCGGTGGTGCGCTGCGACATGGGGTCGAAGCTGCGCACCGCCTCCAGCTCGTCGCCGAACAGGTCGAGGCGCAGCGGCTCGTCGGTGCCCGGCGGGAACAGGTCGACGATGCCACCGCGAACGGCGAACTCGCCCGGCTCGCGCACCGTCTGGGCGCGGGTGTAGCCGTTGCCGGTCAGGTAGCGCTGCAGCTTCTCCAGGTCGATCCGGTCGCGCAGCTTCGCCGAGAACACCGCGTCGCGGAAGGCGGCGCGGGGCGGCACCTTCTGCACCATGGCGTTGACGGTGGTCAGCACGACCAGCGGCGCCGCATCCGCCTTGCGCGCCAGCAGACGGGTCAGCGTGTCGATGCGCTTCGCCACGATGCCGCCGTTGGGCGACACCCGGTCATAGGGCAGGCAGTCCCAGGCCGGGAAGACCTGCACCTCCAGCGACGGCGCGAAGAAGGCCAGCGCCTCCGCCAGCTGGGCGGCGCGGGTGTCGTCGAGCGCGACGTGGAGAAGTCCGGCGCTCCCCGCCCGCTTGGCGAGGTCGGCGAGGACGCGGGCGTCATGACCGGCGGGGGCACCGCCGACCAGAAGGCGGCCGGAGCGTCCCGGCTGCAACGATTCGAAGCTGGGCAAGGATCGGGCCTCAGGACCCCTGACGGGGCGTGTAGCGGAATTTGGTCAACAGCTGCATGACATCGGTGTCATGCTCGGCGGGCAGCGGCTCGCGCCCGGCGTACCAGTTGTAGAGGTCGGGGTCGCTGAGTTCGAGCAGCGCCTCGTAGCGGTCGAGCTGCGCGTGGTCGAAGGCCGGGACATGGGCGTCGGCGAAGCTGCCAATCAGCAGGTCCATCTCGCGCATGCCGCGGTGCCACGACCGGAAGCGCAGCCGCTTGCGCCGGTTTTCCAGGGATTCGCCGCTCTCGGACAGGGTGTTCTCGTCGCTCATGCCATCCACGCCAAAAAGCCCCGGCCCCGGAAGATAGGGGGCGGAGCGGTCCACATCCACCCCCGCATCCTGCACACCGGCACGCCCCCGCGCAAACCGAAATGCCGGACGATCCCCCGGAAGGAGCGTGATTCAACGCGCCAGCCACGCCTCCAACCCGTTGCGCAGATCGGCCCCTGGCGCCAGCCGGGCGAAGCGCTCCGTCTCCACCGCCAGCCCTTCACCGATGGTCATGTTCAGCCCGCGCGTCACCGCCCCCAGGATGCCGGACACCGCCGCCGGCGAATGCCGGACGATCCGCCCCGCCAGTTCGAAAGCCGCGGGCAACAGCGCGTCATGGGGCACCACCTGATTGACCAGCCCGACCGCCAGCGCCGTCGCCGGCGGGAAGGCGTCGCCGGTCAGCAGCCATTCCAACGCCCGCTTGCGCCCGGCGTTGCGGGGAAGCCGCTGCGTCCCGCCGAAAGTCGGCATCATGCCGAGCTTGATCTCCGCCTTGGAGAAGGTCGCCCGCTCGCTGGCGACGGCGAGGTGGGCGGCCTCCAGGATTTCGCAGCCGCCGCCGTAGCAGATGCCGTTGACCGCGGCGATGATGGGCTTGGGGAAGGACTCGATCCGCGCGCACAGCGTTTGTCCGGGCCGGAAGGCGCGCACCGCCGCCTCCGGTCCACGCCGGACGGCCTGGGTGAATTCCGCGATGTCCGCCCCGGCGGAGAAGGCCCGCTCCCCGGCGCCGGTGACGACGATCGCCCGCACCGCCGCGTCGGCCTCCAGCGCATCCAGCGTGTCGAGCATCGCGGCGGCCAACGCCGTGCTGATGGCGTTCAGCTTCTCGGGCCGGTTCAGGGTGAGGGTGGCGATTCCGCCGGCGGTGACGCACAGCACGGGGTTGGCGGGGTCGGTGTAGGGCATGGCGCGTTCCATTTTCCTGCGTTCGGGATGCCCCACTGTCGAGCCCGAGCCACGCTCCTGGCAAACGAGTACGCCGCGTTTTCGAGTGAGCAACGCTCACCTGAAACGGGGTATTCGCCTCACGACAAAGCGTCACCTTGACAGAATCGCGACAGTTGGTACACTGAACAGTCCCAGTCATTAGCCGTGGAGGTCGCCATGACCGACGGTTCGATCGGACGCTCGGAGCCTCTGGTCCGCTCGGCCGGCGCGGTGGAACGCACTGGCAGCGCGACCGACCGCAAGCAGCGGCGGCAGAATCGGCAGGACCTGCAACAGCAGGAGCGCGAGCAGCAGGAACGCCGCGACCAGGACGAAGCCAACCACAAGCGCCGGCGCCTCTACGACCTGCTGTTCGACGAGATCGATGAGCTGGACACGCTGAACGCCGGGCAGCGGGCGCGCATCAAGCAAAATCTGCGCGCGCAGCTCGCCAACCGCCGTCCGCCGCCCCATCTCGCCCCCAACCTCGCCCAGCCGCCGCCGGCGGATCAGGACATCGAACGCATCGCGGCGGCGCTCCTCGAAAAGGCCGTCGCGGCCCATTTTGTCGACCATGACCACATCGTCGACATGGCGGCGCCGACAAACCCCGCGCTTCCGCCAGGACAGACGGCGGAAAACGTGGCGCTCGCCAACCAGCTCCGCGATTGCCTGGAACAGCGCACGACGACATCCCGGCGTGTTGCCGTGTATCTGCGCCTGCTTCTGACACTCGAAGGCGCCTTCCGTCCGCATCTGGTGGTGGACGCATAACCACAACCCCAGCGCGGGTGTTATGCGCGAATTCGGAGAAAGCCCTCCTCCGATGCGCCACCCAGGATGGTCGGGCCATGCGGCACAATGGCCCTGTTGTTTCTCCGGCGGAGTCCGGGCGCGTCCCCGCGCCGTTCCCGCCGCGGAAAAACCCGCTCCCGCAGGGAGGTTCCCCCGTGCCCGACACCCATCTTGCCACGCATGCCCAGCCGTCCGGCGACGCCCTTCGCCAAGCCCTTTCCACCCGTTTCCAAAAAGTCCGCGCCCGCACCGCTGAACTCGCGGCTCCCTTGTCGCCCGAGGACCTGATGGTCCAGTCGGTGGCCGACGGCGCGCCGGCCAAATGGCACCTCGCCCACACGACGTGGCTGTTCGAAACCACCGTCCTGGTGCCCTGCAACCCCGGTTACCGCCCCTTCGATCCGGCCTTCCTGACCGTGTTCGCCGCGCGCGACGACCGCTTCGGCAGCCACCAGCTTCCCTCCCCCACCCTGCGCCTGCTCTCCCGGCCCAACGCGGCGGAGGTGATGCGCTACCGCGACCATGTGAACGCCGCGGTGCTGCATCTGCTGAACCAAGCCGACGAGGCGGACCTGCCGGAGATCGCCGATCGTGTGATCGTCGGGATCACGCACGAGCGGCGCCACCAGGAACGGCTGCTGACCCACATCAAGCACGCCTTCTGGAGCAACCCGCTGCGCCCCGCCTACGACCAGCCGCCGCAGGCCGTTCCGACCCCGCCGCAGCCGGAACGGTGGATCGAGCATGAGGGCGGCCTCGTCGAGATTGGGCTGACAGACGCCGGGGCCGGGTTCGACCATGAGGGGCCGCGCCACCGCGTCCATCTTCAACCCTTCCGCCTCGCCGTCCTGCCGGTGTCCTGCGGTGCCTTCCGCGGGTTCATCGAGGATGGCGGCTACGCGAAGCGCGCGCTCTGGCTCGCCGACGGCTGGGAAGCGGTGCAGACCGAGGGGTGGCAGGCCCCGCTCTATTGGGAATGGCGCGACGGCGCGTGGCAGATTTTCACGCTCTACGGCATGCGCCCGCTCGATCCCGCCGAGCCGGTCTGCCATGTCAGCTGGTTCGAGGCGGACGCCTTCGCCCGCTGGGCGGGCAAGCGCCTGCCGGATGAAGCCGAATGGGAAGCGCTCGCCTCCCGTTGCGACAGCATGGGCAACCTGCTGGGCACCGGCCACCGCCACCCGCGCCCCAGCACCTGCCACGGCGACGGCCCCTGGCAGTTGTTCGGCGACGTGTGGGAATGGACGCGCAGCCCCTTCGCCCCCTATCCCGGCTACCGCCTGCCCGACGGGGTGGACGAGGCCGTCCATGGCCGCTTCATGGTGAACCGCATGGTGTTGCGGGGCGGCAGCTGCGTCACTCCCTTCGACCACGCCAACCCCACGACCCGGCATTACCTGCGGCCGGAATCCCGCCTCTCCTTCACCGGCCTCCGGCTGGCCGAGGATGCCTGACATATTGGAATCGTTTTAAACGGTGGCGCCGCACCGCAGCAAGCTCTATAACCATAATTAAATTATGGCCTATGGAGCCTGCGATGTCCCTCGATCTGCCTCAGGTGTTCCGCCACCACGTTTTCTGTTGCTCCCAGCAGCGCCCGCCCGGCCACCCGCGCGGAAGCTGCGCGGCGAAGAACGCCCATCCGCTGTGGGAGCAACTCGGCCAGCGCATCCAGGCCAAGGGATTGCTGGACGTCGGCATGGCTTGGACCGGCTGCCTCGGCTTTTGCTCCGCCGGGCCGCTGATGGTGGTCTATCCGGAGGGCCTGTGGTACCGCCCGGAAACGCCCGCCGACATCGACGAGATCGTCGATTCGCACCTCGTCAACGACACGCCGGTCGAACGGCTTGTGATGGTGCTGACCCGCTGAACGCAAAAGCCCCTCCGCGGCACGGCCGGCGGAGGGGCTTTCTTCTTGCGAAACGACGATGCTACTTGCGGAACAGGAACTCGCGGCCGACCTTCACACGCTTCTCGCCGTCATATTCGATGATGTCGGCGGTGGCGTAGGTTTCGGTCCAGCGCTCGGGCAGATAGCTGCCGGTGCCGATGATGTCGACGGGGGCGTTGGCCTCCGCCATCAGGCGGCACTTCGCCGGGCCGAAGCCGGAGCTGGCGACGATCTTCACCGCCGGGAAACCGGCCTCGTCCAGCTTCTCGCGCATGAAATGGATCGCCGCCGCCGACACGCCGGTACCGATCAGGTAACGGAGCTGCGTCTCGTCGCGGTAGCCGCGGATGGAATGGGGCGCATGCCGCTCCAGCACCGCGTAGGAACCCGGCGGGTCCAGCCCCTCCAGGAAGCGCCCGCCCGGCGTGTCCAGCCGCACCGCCAGCTTGCCCTGCGCGGCGAGGCCGGGGAAGCGGCGGCAGACCTCCATCGCGTCGGTCACCTCGCGCCCGAAGTAATCGACCAGAACGGTCAGCGGCAGTTCGGGGAAGGTCTCGTGGAACATCTCCGCCGCCCGCACGGTCGATCCGGCGTAGCCGATCAGCGCGTGCGGCATCGTCCCCATGCCCTTCTTCTGGCCGAAGAAATGGGCGGTGGCGTCGGTGGCGTTGCCGATGAAGCCCTTGGCGCCGACCTTGCGCTTCGCCCGGTCCGACCCGACCGAGGCGGCGTAGGCCATCATCTCCTCCATCTCCGTGCCGGCGCAATGACGCGCCTCCATGGCGAGGAAGGCCGTCTTCGGCAGGTCGGCGCACATGGTGAAGGCGTTGTAGGCGCCGACGCAGGCGGGGCCGAGCTTCTGCAGAATGATCGTCTCGGTGTCGACCAAATGGTAGAAGGAGCCGGTGATGTAGAGGATCGGCTCGCCGGCACCGACCCACTTCCCTTCCGGGTAGTTCAGGACGATGTCGAGGTCGAACCCGCGTTCCCGCGCCACCGCCTCCAGCCATTCGATGGCGAGTCGCGGCGCGCAGACCACCGGGCGGCGCATGAAGATGGCGTAGGTGACCTTCTTGTCACCGAATTTCCCGACCGCCTCCTTGGTCCGCTTGAAATACGTGTCGGTCCATTCGGTGATGGCCGACGCGGGCGGATGGCTGGCGGGCGCGTGACTGGCCGGCGGTTGGTTCCTGGTCTCGTCCATGGCGATGTCCTTGTCTTCCCGCTCTTGCCCTTCGCGACGGTCACGTCCGGAGGCCGCCCCCGCGGCGGGAACGGCAATCGGACTGAGAAACCAGCATTATACGCCCCGGCCCTCCGGTGGAAGAGGCTTCATCCGCTTCGGCCAACCGCCGCAAGCAATGGTGATTTACCAAAAATACGCTACGAAATCCGACGCATTTCAAACGCAAAGAAGTCGAGAAGAGATGTGCAGTTCCCCACTGTAATGCGCTGTCGCCAAAAAGTATAAAATACCTGAATTTGACGCCTTCCTTTTATCCATCCACCATACACCCAAGAACAGGCGCCCCCTCTCGGCGCCGGGAAATGCGACGAGGTCGGCATGAGCCGGACAATCCGCCAGAACGCGCCGAACATTGCGGCAGGCCCCTCGACGGCAGCCCCCTCGACGCTGGATCGCCTGAGCCGCCGCGTGGTGGTCGGGCTTCTCTGCACCATGGCCGGGCTGGCCGCCGCGGGCACCGGCGGGGCCTTCCTGCTGAAGCCCGGCACGGCGCAGGCCGGGCGCGTGGTTGGGGACACACTGCGGACCGCCGCCAACTACGCGCGGCTGCCGGCGATGATCTTCACGCTGAGCGACGGCGACCGGCTGCGCGAGCTGCGGGTCCGCGTGGTGCTCGACATGGAGCCGACGGCCCCCGCCAAGACGGTGGAAAGCTATGGGCCGCGCATCGCCAGCGCGATGACCAACGTCATGCTGGAAACCGACCCCGGCGAACTGCGCGGGCGCAACGGCGCCTTCTACATCAAGGACGCGGTGATGCGCACCGCCGCGAAGGAACTCGGCGCGATGAAGATCCGTCAGGTGCTGGTCCAGGAACTCGTCATGCGCTGAGCGAAGGCCCGCTCCGCCCATGCCGATGCCGGCCCTCCAACGCTCGACAGGGGAGCCGGAATGGGGAACACTCCCCTCCCGTTCGGATCTTGGGATTGCAAGGAGACGGCCGTGGCCGAGTTCGATTTCGACCTGTTCACCATCGGTGCCGGCTCTGGCGGCGTCGCGGCCMGCCGGCGGGCCGCGGCCATGGGGGCCAAGGTCGCCATCTGCGAAGGCAGCCGGGTCGGCGGCACCTGCGTCATCCGCGGCTGCGTGCCGAAGAAGCTGCTGGTCTACGCCGCCCAATTCCGCGACGCCTTCGAGGACTCCAGCGCCTATGGCTGGGCCACCACCACGCCGGCCTTCGACTGGGCCACGCTGATCGGGCGCAAGGACGCCGAGATCGACCGGCTGAACGGCATCTACATCAAGATGCTGGAGACCTCCGGGGTCACCCTGCACACCGGCTTCGGACGGTTGATCGACCGCCACACGGTGGAGGTGGCGAACAAGCGCTACACCGCGAAGAACATCCTGGTCGCCACCGGCGGCTGGCCGGCGCTGCCCAGGATTCCGGGGATCGAGCACGCCGTCACCTCCAACGAGGCGTTGCAGCTCGGCACCCTGCCCCACTCCGTCATCATCCTGGGCGGCGGCTACATCGCCGTCGAGTTCGCCGGGATCTTCCGGGGTCTGGGCGCCGAGGTCACGATCATGATCCGCGGCGAGGAGCTTCTGAACGGCTTCGACGATGACATCCGGGTCGCGCTGGCCCAGGAGATGCGCAAGCGCGGCATCACCATCCTCACCCGCACCCAGCCGGTGAAGGTGGAGGAAGGCCCCGGCGGCTTCACCGTCACCGACCAGCTGGGGCGGGAGCATTCCGCCGGCCTCGTCATGGCAGCGACCGGGCGGCGACCGAACACGCGCGACCTCGGGCTGGAAGCCGCCGGCGTCGCGCTGGACGAGAGCGGGGCGATCCGGGTGGACGAGTATTCGCGCACCAGCGTGGACAACATCTTCGCCGTCGGCGACGTGACCGACCGCATGGCCCTGACCCCCGTCGCCATCGCCGAGGGGCGCGCCTTCGTGGAGACGCTGTTCAACGACAACCCGACCAGCATCAGCTACGCCAACATCCCGACCGCCGTCTTCTCCATCCCGCCGCTCGGCACGGTCGGCCTGACCGAGGCGGAGGCGCGGGCGAAGCATGCGGCGGTGGACATCTACAAGGCCGGCTTCCGCCCGATGAAGCACACCATGTCGGGCCGCGACGAGCGGGTCCTGATGAAGCTGATCGTGGACGGCGAGAGCCAGCGCGTGCTGGGCTGCCACATGATGGGCATGGACGCGCCGGAGATCGTCCAGGGGCTGGGCATCGCGCTGAACTGCGGCGCCACGAAGAGGGATTTCGACCGCACCATCGCCCTCCACCCCTCTACCGCGGAAGAGTTCGTCCTGATGCGCGAGAAGGTGTCCTGACGATCGGACCTAAAACCAAAGGTCAGGAGCCTGATTTCCTGGAACGCTTCTAAGAAGCCTGTGTTGAGGGCACACGACGATGGCGGCGGCGATCACGGCGGCGGTGCAATACCCCCGCGGAAGCCGCCGCCTCCCATCCTTCATCCAGGCTCCGGGAGGGCTCCTACGCATGTTCATGCACAACAAGAACCTGATGTACACGGTCCGCGTCGCTGAACCGGACCCGAAGCTGGCCAGCCTGATGCTGGAACAGTTCGGCGGTCCCCAGGGCGAGTTGGCGGCGGCCTTGCGCTACTTCACGCAGGGCCTTTCCGACGAGGACCCGGGCCGCAAGGACATGCTGATCGACATCGCGACCGAGGAACTGAGCCATCTGGAGATCATCGGCAGCATCGTCGCCATGCTGACCAAGGGCGTGAAGGGCAAGCTGGCCGAGGGCGCCGAGGAGGTCACCGACCTTTACGCCGACATCGCAAAGGGCAACGGCAGCCACACGCTGGCCCTGCTCTACGGCGGCGGCCCGGCGCTGACCAACTCCGCGGGGCAGCTCTGGACCGGCGGCTACATCGACAGCATCGGCGAGCCGACCGCCGACCTGCGCTCCAACATCGCCGCGGAGTCGCGGGCCAAGATCATTTACGAACGCCTCATCAACATCACCCCCGATCCGGGCGTGAAGGACGCGCTGACCTTCCTGATGACCCGCGAGATCGCGCACCAGAAGATGTTCGAGAAGGCGCTCTATTCCATCGACAACAACTTCCCGCCGGGCAAGCTGCCGGGCAACCCCGAATACACCGACAAGTACTACAACATGAGCCAGGGCGACGGCGACATGCGTGGCCCGTGGAACCAGGGCGAGCAGTGGGAGTTCGTCAACGTCACCCCCGACCAGGCCCCGGTCAGCGGCGGCGACGGCAACCCCTCGGTCCGGCTGGCGGCGGAAGAGATGAAGGCCGTCAACGAGGCCGCCAAGCGCACCATGTCGCGCACCGACGTGAACCCGGTGACGGGCGCCGACCTCGGCGCCGGCCCCGGTTCCGGCAAGATGACCCCGGTGAAGTAAGGCCCCGATCCCCCTCTCCCCCCTGGGGAGAGAGCTGGGGTGAGGGGGCGCCCGTCAGGGCGTCCACGCTCTGCAACGAGGCAACGTGGTCGGCCTCACGGCCGCCCCCTCATCCTGACCTTCTCCCCAGAGGGGAGAAGGAATCAGGCCTTCACCGCCGCCGCGTCCGGCCTCGGCCGCGTCATCAGCCAGAGCAGAACCAGCAACCCCGGCACCGCCCCGCCGGTGGACAGCAGGAAGAAGCTGCTCCAGTCCATCCGCTCGGCCAGCCAGCCGGACGAGGCGCCGAACAGGTCCCCGCCCAGCTTGTAGAAACTGCTGAGCAGCGCGTACTGGGTGGCCGTGTAGGCCGTGTTGCACAGGCTCGACAGATAGGCGACGAAGGCCGCCGTCGCGATGCCGCCGCAGACATTCTCCAGCGCCACCGTCACCGCCAGCGCCGACACGTCGTGCCCGACCTGCGCCAGCATGACGTAGCCGAGGTTGGACAGCATCTGCATCAGCCCGCCGACCAGCAGCCCGCGCAGCACGCCGATGCGCCCGACCAGCACGCCGCCGATCAGCCCGCCGATGATCGTCGCCCACAGGCCGAACAGCTTGGTGACGTTGGCGATCTCCGTCTTCTCGAAGCCGAGATCGACGTAGAAGGGCGCCGACATCACCCCCGCCAGCACGTCCCCCAGCTTGTAGCAGGCGATGAACAGCAGGACCGCCGCCCAGGCCGGACGGGTCATGAACTCCACGAAGGGCGCCACGACCGCCCCGTAGATCCAGGCCAGCAGGTCCGCCTTCCAGCCGGTCAGGTGCGGCCGCATGGCCAGCCAGTCGGCCACATGCCGCTCCCGCGCCTTGGACTCTGCCGAATCCGCGACCTTCGGCTCGCGGTTCAGCAGGATCGTCACCATGCCGACCGCGACCAGCCCGGCCATGACGTAGTAGGCGACGTGCCAGCCGAAGAACTCCGCGAGGTACAGGGCCCCCGCCCCCGCCGCCAGCATGCCGAAGCGGTAGCCGAGCACGAGGATGGCGGCACCGGCGGCCTGCTGATGCTCCTCCAGCACCTCGACGCGGTAGGCGTCGACCACGATGTCCTGGCTGGCCGAGAAGAAGGCGACCACCACGGCCAGCATGGCGGTCCACCACAGGTCGGTGACCGGGTTGGTGCTGCCCAGCCCGATCAGGGCCGCCATCAGTCCGGCCTGCGCCACCAGCGCCCAGCCGCGCCGCCGCCCGAACAGCCGGGTCATCACCGGCAGGCGTAGCCGGTCGATCAGCGGCGCCCAGACGAACTTCAGCGCGTAGGGCATGGTGACCAGCGCGAACAGGCCGATGGCCGTCTTGCTGATGCCGCCCTCGCGCAGCCAGATCGACAGGGTGGAGCCGGTCAGCGCCAGCGGCAGCCCTTCCGAAAAGCCGAGGAACAGAATGGCCAGAACGCGCCGGTCAAGATAGACGGAGGCCGCCTGACCCCAGGAGGATGGTTTCACCCGTTAACCCTTCCGCACACCTGCGTAACCGTCTGTATAGGCCGCGTCCGAAGGTCCCGGCCAGCGCGCTTTTTCGGGCGCCACGCCGCATCATCCATTGCGGAAGTTGCGGTCGAAACTATGGAAAAATTTCCCGGAAACCGCTATACAGAGTACCCCTCCGGCTGTCATCCGGCCGGCTGGGGGAACCCTTAGCACAAGGAAAGAGCGGGCGTCATGGTTGAGCGTTGGTCCCCCGACAGCTGGAGGTCGAAGCCGGCGAAGCAGCTTCCGACCTATCCGGACCCGTCCAAGGTCGAAGCGGTCGAGCAGCGCCTGTCCTCCTATCCCCCACTCGTCTTCGCGGGCGAGGCGCGCCGGCTGAAGGACAGCCTCGCCGCAGCCGCCGCCGGCAACGCCTTCCTGCTGCAGGGCGGCGACTGCGCGGAGAGCTTCGCGGAGTTCCATCCGAACAACATCCGCGACACCTTCCGCGTCCTGCTGCAGATGGCCGTGGTGCTGACCTTCGGCGCCGCCATTCCGGTGGTCAAGGTGGGCCGCATGGCCGGGCAGTTCGCCAAGCCGCGCTCCGCCGACACCGAGGTGCTGGAGGGGGTCGAGCTTCCGTCCTACCGGGGCGACATCATCAACGGCTTCGACTTCACGCCGGACGCCCGCGTTCCCGACCCGGAGCGCATGATGCAGGCCTACACCCAGGCCGCCGCCACGCTGAACCTGCTGCGCGCCTTCTCCCAGGGCGGCTACGCCGACCTGCACAAGGTCCATCAGTGGACTCTGGGCTTCGTCGAGCGCTCCCCGGCGGGTGAGCAGTTCCGCGAGATCGCCAACCGGCTGGACGAGACGCTGGGCTTCATGGCGGCCTGCGGCATCACCGCCCAGACCACCCCGCAGATCCGCGAGACCGAGTTCTTCACCAGCCACGAGGCGCTGCTGCTGCCGTTCGAGCAGGCGATGACCCGCGTCGACAGCACCACCGGCGACTGGTACGACGTGTCGGCCCACATGCTGTGGATCGGCGACCGCACCCGCCAGCTGGACGGCGCGCATGTCGAGTTCCTGCGCGGCGTGAAGAACCCGATCGGCCTGAAATGCGGCCCGACGACCGATCCGGACGAGCTGATCCGCCTGATCGACCTGCTGAACCCGACCAACGAGCCGGGCCGCCTGACCCTGATCGTCCGCATGGGCGCCGACAAGGTGGCGGAGAAGTTCCCGCCCCTGCTGCGCAAGGTGCAGCGCGAGGGCCGTGTCGTCGTCTGGTCCAGCGACCCGATGCACGGCAACACCGTCAAGTCCTCCAGCGGCTACAAGACCCGCCCGGTGGAGAAGGTGCTGTCGGAGGCGCGCGACTTCTTCGCGGTGCACGAGGCCGAGGGCACCCACGCCGGCGGCGTCCATTTCGAGCTGACGGGCCAGGATGTGACGGAGTGCACGGGCGGCGCCCAGGCGATCACCGACCACAAGCTGGCGCTGCGCTACCACACCGCCTGCGACCCGCGGCTGAACGCCAGCCAAGCGCTGGAACTGGCCTTCCTGCTGGCCGAGGAGTTGAAGCGCGCCCGCTTGAAGCGCGACGCCGACCGCCGCGCGGCGGCGGAGTAAGGCGTTTTCCTGGGGGCACCGCTTGCCCCCACCCCGGCCCTCCCCCGCTCCGCGGGAGAGGGGGCAAGTCTTCCCTCTCCCGCGAAGCGGGGGAGGGAGGGACCCGCGCGCAAGCGCGGGAGGGTGGGGGCAGCGCCCTCCTACCGCACCACCATCCGCTCCAGCAGCACCTCGCGCACCCGGATGGCCTGGGCCTCGCGTTTCATCACGCTGGCCACGGTGCTCTTGATCAGGTTGGCGCCTTCGGCCCCGCTCAACTGGCCCGGCTCGATCTGGCGCAGACGGTCGGCCATCTGGTCGGCGATGCGGGGGACGAAGGGCGTGGCCGGGTTCGGGTCCCCGGTCGGCTCGATCTCCAGCAGCACGCGGATGTCCACCAGACGCGCGTCGCTGCCGCCCAGCGTGAAGGTCATCGTCGGCAGGGACGCGTAGGTCTTCTGCGCCTTGCGGTCGCCACCGGCGCTTCGTGCGCCGGATTTGGCAGCGACCACGGTCCAGGTGCCTAGCGCGGCAAGCAGCACCAGGGCTACCGCGACGAGGACAGGCATCAGGGACACCGATTCCCCATCGGAGCGCCGCAGCAGGAACCGCACCGGGCCGCCTTTCCCCCATGATCCCCCTGTTGGGAGAATGGGCAAATTTAACGATGATTTATTCTAGATAAAAAAACGGGGCCGGTCAAAGCGCGTCGCGCGACCAGCCCCGCCTTTTTACTTGAAATCAGCGCCCGGCATTCAGCCGCCGATGCCGCCCATGCACAAATACTTGATTTCCAAGTAATCCTCGATGCCGTACTTGGAACCCTCGCGGCCGATGCCGCTTTCCTTCATGCCGCCGAAGGGGGCGACCTCGGTGGAGATGATGCCCTCGTTGATGCCGACGATGCCGTATTCCAGCGCCTCCGCCACCCGCCAGACGCGCCCGATGTCGCGGCTGTAGAAGTAGGCGGCCAGACCGAATTCGGTGGCGTTGGCCATGCGCACGGCCTCCTCCTCCGTCTCGAAGCGGAACAGCGGGGCGACCGGACCAAAGGTCTCCTCGCGCGCCACCTTCATCGCCGGGGTCACGTCAGCGAGGATGGTCGGCTCGAAGAAGCTGCCGCCCAGCTCATGCCGCTTGCCGCCCAGCACCACGCGGGCGCCCTTCTCCGTGGCGTCGCGGATGTGGTCCTCGACCTTCTCCACCGCGGCCATGTCGATCAGCGGCCCCTGCTGCGCCCCTTCCGTGGTCAGGCCGGGGCCGACCTTCAACGCCTTCACCGCCTCGGCCAGCTTGGCCGCGAAGGCGTCATAGACGCCGGACTGCACCAGCAACCGGTTCGCGCAGACGCAGGTCTGGCCGGTGTTGCGGTACTTGGAGGCGATGGCGCCCTTCACCGCCTCGTCGAGGTCGGCGTCGTTGAAGACCAGGAAGGGCGCGTTGCCACCCAGCTCCAGCGACACCTTCTTCACCGTGCCGGCGCATTGGGCCATCAGCTCCTTGCCGATCTCGGTGGAGCCGGTGAAGGTCAGCTTGCGCACGGTCGGGTTGCCGGTCATCTCGCCGCCGATGGCGCGGGCGGAGCCGGTGACGACGCTGAGGATGCCCGCCGGAATGCCCGCCCGCTCCGCCAGCACCGCCATGGCGAGCGCGGTCAGCGGGGTGGCGGTCGCCGGCTTGATGACCATCGGGCAGCCGGCGGCCAGCGCCGGGCCGGCCTTGCGGGTGATCATCGCCGCCGGGAAGTTCCACGGCGTGATGGCGGCGGTGACGCCGATCGGCTCCTTGGTCACGACGATGCGGCGGCCCGGCAGATGCTGCGGGATGGTGTCGCCGTAGACGCGCTTGCCCTCCTCGGCGAACCATTCGATGAAGGACGCGGCGTAGGCCACCTCGCCCCGTGCCTCGGCGAGCGGCTTGCCCTGCTCCGCCGTCATGATGCGGGCGATATCCTCCTGGTTCGCCATCATCAGGTCGAACCACGTCCGCAGGGTCTTCGCGCGCTCCTTCGCGGTCAGGGCGCGCCAAGCCGGCCAGGCGCGCTCGGCGGCGTCGATGGCCCGGCGAGTCTCGTCCGCGCCCATCATCGGCACGCTGCCCAGGACGCTGCCGTCGGCGGGGTTGGTCACCTCCACGGTCTTGCCGCTGTCGGCGTCGACCCACCGGCCATCGACGAAGCACTGGAATCGCAGCAGATCGGCGTCCTTCAACCCAAGACGGCGGGCGGTGTCCACGGAATCATACGGCATGGTGCCTTCCTTCCCTCGTTTCTTGCGCGCGGCCTCACGGTCGGCCGCGCGTTCGGCAGAGAGTATAGGGCACCTCGCCCGCTCTGCGATCCTTCCCGTGGCGTGGGCAGGGCGCGCGGACCGGAGAAGAGAGGTCGGCGGTTACGCCGGAAGGACCGGCACGTTGTCGATGAGGCGGGCCTTGCCCATCCAGGCGGCGGCCAGCAGGCGCGCCGGACGCTCCATGCGGCTCACCGGCGCCAGCGTGTCGGCGTCGCGCAGCTCGACATAGTCGATGGAGCCGAAACCGGCGGCGGTGATGCGCGCACGAACCGTCTCCAGAACCGTGGCGGCCTCCGCCCCGCCGGCCAGCGCCGACGCGGCCTCGAGAAGCGCGCGGTTCAGCTCCGGCGCGCGGGCGCGCTCGTCGGCGGACAGATAGGCGTTGCGCGACGACATGGCGAGCCCGTCGGCCTCCCGCACCGTCGGCAGCCCCTCCACCCGCACCGGGATGTCGAGATCGCGGGTGAAACGGCGGATGACCATGAGCTGCTGGTAATCCTTCTCCCCGAACACCGCCACGTCGGGCTGGGCCTGCAGGAACAGCTTGGTCACGACAAGGGCGACGCCGCCGAACATCTGCGGCCGGAAGGTGCCGCACAGCCCCTCCGCCGGGCCGCCGACCGAAATGGCCGTGGCGAAGCCCTCCGGATACATGGCGCGCACCGTGGGGGCGTAGAACAGATGGCAGCCCGCCGAGGCGAGCTTGCGCGAATCTCCGGCCTCGTCGCGCGGGTAGCGGTCGAAGTCCTCGTGCGGGGCGAACTGGGTGGGGTTGACGAAGACGCTGGCGACCACCTGGTCGGCCAGTTCCCGCGCGCGGCGCACCAAAGCGAGATGGCCGTCGTGCAGTGCGCCCATGGTCGGCACCAGGGCCACCGTTTTGCCGTCGCGATGCCAGGCGGAGACCTGGGCGCGGAGATCGTCCACGCTGCGGACGACCGGCAGGGGCTGTTCCGACTCCGGCGGGCGGGCGGCGGCGAGGGAGGTCATGGCGGGTGCTCCACAGGCGTCATAAACGGCGCTGGGATAAACCGCCGGACCGGCGCTGTCCAGTCATGGAATTAACCGGGCGAGCCCGAATTTGAAATTTTTCCATCCTGCGGGCGGGTCGGACCGCGCGGTCTCCCGCCCGCGGACTCGGTCAACGCATCAGCGTGACGACGACCAGATAGGTCAGGTTCACCCAGGCGCCGAGCGTGGCCAGGAGGACCAGGGTGGCCGGAGACAGCACCACCGAACCGAGGATCACGACGAGCGCCACGACCAGCAGGCCGAGGGCGAGAAGGGTCACGCGCGTATCTTCCATGTCACTGCTTCCAGATGATTGAGCAAATCGGATGTTGGAAGCGATAGACGAAAACCCCACGGGCTGTAGCTGATCTGAATCAACTGCGGTGGCGTTCGTCTCAAAAAGGCACGCGCGATTGGACAAGGGTATTTTGTGGTGTTGCGTCCAAGCACAGGGCCACGCAACCGGCGCGATGACCCATTACTGGCGAATTCCAACGATGTCTGGGAGAAGAGGCGGTGTTTGGGATGGTGGGCGCAGTAGGGATTGAACCTACGACCCCACCCGTGTGAAGGGTGTGCTCTCCCGCTGAGCTATGCGCCCATCCCAAAGAAACAACCGCTGACGCACCACAGAGACGACAATGCGAGGCCCGACGGACCCCGATCCTGACCGGCCCTTGTGGTGGAGGGGATGGTACCATCCGCAAAGCCCATGAACCACCGGACTTTGGGATGGTGGGCGCAGTAGGGATTGAACCTACGACCCCACCCGTGTGAAGGGTGTGCTCTCCCGCTGAGCTATGCGCCCATCCCAGTAAAACCGCGTCGGCATCAGGCTCGTTTCGCTGTCGCGTCGTTGCCGCCGCTGCGGTGAGGCGGGTTTCTAAAGGCCCCGCCCCCTCCTGTCAAGCACCTGTTTCACACCAATATCAAAGAAGCCCTTCCAACCGGAGCCCCCGATGAGCCAATGGACATGACGCACCGGACCGCGCTTCCCGCCCAACGTCCCGCCAAGCCTCCCTCGGCCGCCGTCGTTGCCGGCCTCATCGCAGGAGCAATGTGCGCGGCGTTCGCCGGGCTGTTCCCCCTGCCCGCGCATGCGCAACGCTGGCAGTTGGATTACCGCGTCCATGTCGGCGGCGTGGCCGTGCTCGACGCGCGGGCGGAGTTGACCCTGACCGAGGGCCGCTACAGCGTCCAGGTCGACGCCGCGACGGACGGCTTTCTGGGGCGTCTGTTTCCTTGGGAAACCCGATCGCTCAGCGTCGGCACGGTGCGGCCCGACGGCGTCGCTCCGATCCGCCATACACAGTCCGGCGTCCTGCGCGGTTCCCCGCGCACCGTCACCTTGGATTACGGCCCGGACGGCCGCGTTCGCACGCAGGTGTCCCCACCCCCGGAGGAGGAGGACCGCGACCGCGTCCCCGAGGACCTCACCCGGCAGAGTCGCGATCCGTTGAGCGGAGTCGTGGACATGATGCTGGCCGGGCTTCACGGCGAGGGATGCCAGCGCACCGTGCCCATTTATGATGGGCGCCGCCGATACGACATGATCTTTACGGACCGGGGAATGACCATGATCGGAGCGTCGCGCCATTCGGTGTTCTCAGGCGCGGCGCGGCAATGCCGGGTGTCCCACAAGCCGATCGCCGGCTACGAGCGCACGCCGCGCCAACCCTTCTGGCAGCGCGGCGGAGGCCGGGAGGAGCGTCCGCCCGTTGATCTGTGGATCGCTCCGGTGGAGGGGTCCGGCCCGCCCCTGCCCGTCCGGCTGGAGACCGACAGCGGATTCGGCGGGGTCGTCGTCCACCTCACCGCCGCCCGCAAGACCGACCAGACGGCGGAACGTCCCGCCGAGCCGGTGCCGTCACCGCTTCGTTGACGGATCAGGCGCGCCCGACGCTGCCGCTGCAGGCGGTGGGATGGTACAGCAACTCGGCCATGGGCCGCTCGGCCAGCGCCTGTTCGCACAGGCGGTTGAACTCGGCCATCTTGCGCTGGAGGTCGCTGTGGTGGGCCATCATCCGGTCGAAATCGGCGGTGGCCGAATCGATCTGGCTGTTGGCCGGGGTAAAGTTGGCGGTGTGGCCTTCGATGGACAGAACGTCGGCGGAGAGGGTGTTGCCGGTCTGGGTCTTACCGGGGAAGGCAAGGATCTGGGCCATCGGGTGTCTCCTTCGCTCACCACCATTCGATGCACCCATCCAACTACATTTACCTTTCGTTAGCCACCGTTAATCTCTCGTTAACCATGACAAGAAGGAGACCTACGGCGAAGCCCTCGCTGGACGTGGCATCGCGGTCGGCCACTCAGGCGCCCAGCCGCCGCAGGGCGTCCGGCAGGTCGGCAATGCGGTCGAGCAGGATGTCGGCGCCCAGCTCCTGCACCGGCATGCGGGGATAACCGTAGGTCATCGCCACCACCGGCACCCCGGCGGCGCGGGCGGCCTTCACGTCGTTGCGGTTGTCTCCCACCATCGCGGCGTTGCCGCCGCCCAGCGCCTCGACCACCCAGGACAGATGACGCCCGTCCGGCTTCTTCACCGGCAGCGTGTCGCCGCCGGCCAGCGCGCCGAACAAGGGCAACAGGTCCAGAGTGTCCAGCAGCTTCCGGGTGATCCGCTCCGGCTTGTTGGTGCACAGGCCCAGCTTGACGCCGCTGTCCGCCAGCCCCGCCAAGGTTTCCGGCACACCGGGATAGAGCGTCGGAGGTTCGTCATCGTGGAAATAGGCGTCGAGATAGTCGTCGAGGGCCGGCTGCAACGCCGCGTCGGTCAGGGCGTCGCCGGTCGCCGCGAAGGCGTGGCGGACGAGGGCGGCCGACCCGTCGCCCACCATGCCGCGCACCTGCTCCTCGGTCAGGGCGGGCCGCGCGAAGCGGGACAGGGTGCGATTCAGGACGCGGGTCATGTCCCGCGCGCTGTCGATCAGCGTGCCGTCCAGGTCGAAGACGACCGCGGAGAAAGGAATGGTGGCGGACATGGCGGACATCGGCGTGGGTTCCGTGATAGCCCAAAGGTGAGCGGCACCCCGTTCGATAGCACGACCCACCCCCGGCGGCGACCCCTTGTTCCGGCGATCCACTCCCGGCATAGGCCCTTCGGCGCCACTGGCGCGGCGTGCGTACACCCTCGGGCCGCGTTTTGTGTATGTCAGATTGACACAAAAGTTGACTTGGGGTCCTGGCGCCGGATGTGGCACTCAATGCTTGGGGACGGACCGTTTGCGCTTGAGGACGGACCGTTTGCCCGGATTTTGATGCGCACGCTTTTCCACCCGTTTGCCATAACCCGTTTCCAATACTGCAGGGATATCCGATGACTCAGCACCGCCCGCTCGCCTGCGTCATTCTCGCCGCCGGCAAAGGCACCCGCATGAAGTCGGACCTGCCAAAGGTCCTGCACCGCGTCGCCGGCCAACCGATGGTCGGCCATGTGCTGTCCGCGGTGAGGGCGCTCGACCCCGACCATGTGGTCGTGGTGGTCGGCCCCGGCATGGACAATGTGGCCGACGCCGTCGCCCCCTACCCCACCGCCGTCCAGCACGAGCAGCGCGGCACCGCCGACGCCGTGCGCGCCGCCTTCGGCCTGCTGGAAGGCTTCGACGGTGACGTGGTGGTGCTCTACGGCGACACGCCGCTGGTCACGCCGGACACGCTGCGCGCCATGGTCGCCGCGCGGCGCCAGCCGAGCGACCCGGCGGTGGTCGTCCTGGGCATGCGCCCCGACGATCCCGGCGCCTACGGCCGCCTGATCCTGAACGCCCGCGGCGGACTGGAAAAGATCGTCGAGTATCTCGACGCCTCGGAGGAGGAGCGCCAGGTCACACTGTGCAACGCCGGGCTGATGGCCTTCGACGGGTCGCGGATGTTCGACCTCATCAGCCGCATCGGCAACAGCAACGCCAAGAGCGAATACTATCTCACCGACGTGGTGCAGATCGCCCGCAGCAACGGCATGGCCTGCGCGGTGGTCGAGGCCGCCCCGGCGGAGGTCGTCGGCGTCAACTCCCGCGCCGAACTGTCGGAGGTGGAAACGCTGATCCAGCGCCGCCTGCGCAAGGCCGCCATGGACAACGGTGCCACCCTGACCGACCCGGACAGCGTCACCTTCTGCGTGGACACCCGCCTCGGCCGCGACGTGATCGTCGGCCCGCATGTGGTGTTCGGCCCCGGCGTGGTCGTCGCCGACCGGGTGGAAATCAAGGCCTTCAGCCATCTGGAGCAGGTCCGCGTCGACAGCGGCGCCCAGGTCGGCCCCTACGCCCGCCTGCGCCCGGGGGCGGAGATCGGCCCGGATGCCCACATCGGCAACTTCGTCGAGATCAAGAACGCGAAGATCGAGGCCGGCGCCAAGGTCAACCACCTGACCTACATCGGCGACGCGCGGGTGGGGGCGAAGGCCAACATCGGCGCGGGGACCATCACCTGCAACTACGACGGCTACGCCAAGAGCCACACCGACATCGGCGCCGGGGCCTTCATCGGCTCCAACACCGCGCTGGTGGCTCCGGTCAGGGTGGGCGACGGCGCGATCGTCGGGGCGGGCAGCGTGGTCACCACCGACGTGGAGGGCGACGCGCTGGTCGTGGCGCGCGGGCGCCAGCAGGCTTACACCGGCTGGGCCAAGCGTTTCCGCGAACGGAAGCAAAACGAGAAAGCGAAAAAGGCGTAATATTGCCCCGGTTGACCGTTCACCCGGCCCCGGCCATCATTCAGGAGTTGCAGGTTCATGTGTGGCATCATCGGCATCATCGGCACGCATGACGCGGCCCCCCGTCTCGTCGAGGGTCTCCGCCGCCTCGAATACCGTGGTTACGACAGCGCCGGCGTCGCCACGCTGGTCAAGGGCGGCATCGAGCGCCGCCGCGCCGAGGGCAAGCTGATCAACCTCGACGCCAAGCTGCGCGAGGCGCCGCTGCCGGGCGTGATCGGCATCGGCCACACCCGCTGGGCGACCCACGGCGGCCCGACCGAGAACAACGCCCACCCGCACGCCACCCACCGCGTGGCCGTGGTGCACAACGGCATCATCGAGAATTACCAGGAGCTGAAGGCCGAGCTGATCGACCACGGCTACGTCTTCGAAAGCGCCACCGACACCGAGGTGATCGCCCACCTCGTCACCTATTACATGGAGAAGGAAGGGCTGGGTCCGGTCGAGGCCGCCGCCGCCTCCTTCAAGCGCTTCACCGGCGCCTTCTCGCTGGTGCTGCTGTTCTCCGGACAGGAGGACATGCTGATCGGCGCCCGTCACGGCACGCCGCTGGCCGTCGGCTATGGCGAGGGGGAAATGTATTTCGCCTCCGACGCCTTCGCGCTGGCGCCGCTGACCAACCGCATCTGCTATCTGGAGGACGGCGACTGGGTGGAGCTGACCCGCACCGCCGCCGTGATCCACGACGCCCGCGACGCGGTGGTCGAACGCCCGGTCAAGACCACCGCGCTGTCCGGCGCGCTGATCGGCAAGGACGGCTACCGGCACTACATGCTCAAGGAGATCTACGAGCAGCCGCAGGTCATCGGCGACACGCTGAACGCCTACATCAACCCGGAAACCGGCCGCGTCACCCTGCCGGAGACCAGCTTCGACATCGCCAAGGCGACGAAGCTGACCATCGTCGCCTGCGGCACCGCCTACTACGCCGGCGTGGTGGCCAAGTACTGGTTCGAGACGCTGGCCCGCCTGCCGGTCGAGGTCGACATCGCCTCGGAGTTCCGCTACCGCGAGGCGCCGATGCCCGAGGGCGGCGTGGCGCTGTTCATCAGCCAGTCGGGCGAGACGCTGGATACGCTGGAGGCGTTGCGCTACTGCAAGCGCCAGGGCCAGAAGATCCTGTCCATCGTCAACGTGCCGGAAAGCACCATCGCCCGGGAGTCCGACGCGGTGCTCTACACCATGGCCGGTCCGGAGATCGGCGTCGCCTCGACCAAGGCCTTCACGACCCAGCTGACCACGCTGGCCTGTCTGGCGGTTACCGTCGGCCACGCCCGCGGCGTCATCCCGGCGGAGCGGATGCAGCAGATCGCCCAGGCGCTGCGCGAGGTGCCGGCCCGCGCCGCCGACGTGCTGGCCCACGACGAACGCCTGCACGAGCTGGCGCAGGAGGTCGCGGAGGCCCGCGACGTGCTCTATCTGGGCCGCGGCGCGATGTACCCGCTGGCTTTGGAAGGCGCGCTGAAGCTGAAGGAAATCAGCTACATCCACGCCGAAGGTTACGCGGCGGGTGAACTGAAGCACGGCCCCATCGCGCTGATCGACGAGAGTGTGCCGGTGATCGTCCTGGTGCCATCGGACAACCTGTTCGAAAAGACCGTGTCCAACGTGCAGGAGGTCTGCGCGCGGTCGGGCAAGGTGCTGCTGATCGCCGACAAGAAGGGTATCGACAAGCTGTCCGACAAGGTCCGCTGGTCGCTGGAGCTTCCGGCCTGCGACCCGCTGGTCGCCCCGCTGCTCTACGCCATCCCGGTCCAGCTGCTGGCCTACCACGTCGCCGTGCTGAAGGGCACCGACGTCGACCAGCCGCGCAACCTCGCCAAGTCGGTCACCGTCGAGTAAGGCGGCCCGGTCGAACAAGGTCCCTGTCTGCGGACGCTAATGTCTCATCCTGAACCTGAATGTGTCATCGTGACGCATAAAGTCTCATCCTAATCCAGCTTGTGCTCTGCCGGGAGCGGCGTACCCTCGAAAGAGGTAGCCGCCCCCGGAGGCACCATGGCCCGGAAACGGTACTCCTTCGACGAGGACAAGATCGCCCGCTTCCAAAAGGAAGGGCGCGGCGAAGGAACCGGAGCGTCCTACAAGCCCTGGCTCACCATTCAGGACGTCCCGTCGATGGGGCGCTCCCACCGGCTGCGGGGATGGACGACGGGACGCATCCATCATCTCCTGTCGGACATCGAATGCGGCCTGTTCTACCTGTTCGACTGGTCGGAGTCGGTGCGCGACATCCGCGAACAGTTCCCGCTCGACCGGCCGACCACACGGCGAATCGCCGAGCAACTCGGCATCAAGCATCCGGTGGATACCGCCACCAAGACGCCGTTGGTAATGACCACCGACATTGTGGTCGACGTCGTCCGCGAAGGACGGTTCGTCACGCTGGCGCGCGCCGTTAAACCGGCCGATCAGCTGGATAAGCCGCGAACCATCGAAAAGCTGGAGATCGAGCGCCGCTACTGGTCGGAACGCGGTGTGGGTTGGGGCATCGTCACGGAGCGAGACATTCCCACCATGATCATCCGCAACGTGGCCTGGGTTCATAACTTCCGCTCGCTGGACGATCTCAGCCAACCCCACTCCGGCTATCTCGCCGAGAAGGCGGCACTGGTCGTGAGGGAGGTCGAGGGGTGGCCAGCGGACCAACCCTTGCGCCATTTCTGCGGTGCTATGGACACCTATCTGGCCATGCCACCTGGAACGTGCCTGATGCTGATTCGGCACCTGCTGGCCATCAAGGCGATCAGCTGCAACATGTCGGAGCCCTTGGACGACACCGCGTCCTTGCAGCGCTTCCGTGAGGTGTCCCCTGAACTGGGGAGGGCCGCAGGATGACATGGCCCCTGGTCAACCAACTACTCACCTCCACCGCCGATCAGCGAACCGAACGTGTTCTGTGGATCGACCCTATGGGCCGCGGCCTATTCGTAATCGAGGTGGAAGCCGCGACCGCCTTGCCGGTCTTTCGGGAGATGACCGATGTCCAGGCACTTATCGATCAGAATGCGCTCCTGGTCCGCGATGATGACCCCTGGCTCGCCCCCGTGTCGGAAACCGGAATCCCGGACGACCACAAGACAAAACGGGATGCCGCCTGGACGCTGATCGAGCCTTTGGTGAAGGACCAGCCGGCCATCTTCGTCACACGATCGCGCGGCAGAGCGATCCGCCGCGTCATGGTTGCCAGCGGCGTTACCAACCAGACCCTGTATCGTCTACTCCGACGGTACTGGCAGCGGGGAATGACACGAAACGCCCTGCTCCCCGACTATGCGAAGTGCGGCGCACCTGGGAAAGAGAGGGCAATCACCGAACAAACAAAGCTCAAGTTGGTCTCGAACGGATTCGGAAATCTTGTCATCGATGCCGATGTGCGGAGCCTCTTTCGAGCCGTCATCACCCGCCGCTTTGCAACGAACAGGGAACTCGACCTCAGCGGTGCCTACGAAGACCTGATCCGGCTCCATTATTCCGACTCGGTGATCGACGAGGCAACGGGGCGACAGATGCTTGTTCCGGGAGCCCGCATTCCCAGCCCCCGTCAGTTCCGCTACTGGTACGTCAAGGACAACGACGTCTTTCAGATCGAGCGCATTCGCCGGACGCCACGCGTCTACGACAAGGATTGCCGAGCGTTGCTGAGTTCTTCGACCAGGGAGACCATCGGTCCCGGGTCTCGATACCAGATCGACGCGACCATCGGTGACGTATACCTCGTGTCCCGGCTGAATCGGAACAGGATCGTCGGTCGGCCGGTGGTCTACATCGTCATCGATGTCTTCAGCCGCATGATCGTCGGCGTGTACATCGGGTTTGAGGGTCCGTCCTGGGTCGGCGCCATGATGGCGCTGACCAACGCCGCCACGGAGAAGGTCGCCTATTGCCGAGAGTTCGGTGTGGAAATTACCGACTCCGATTGGCCTTGCCATTATCTGCCGGACGTCCTGCTCGGTGACCGTGGCGAAGTCGCCGGCAACATGATCGACACGCTGATCAATACGCTCAGCGTTCATGTCGAAAACGCCGCTCCGTACCGGGCAGATTGGAAGGGCATCGTCGAACAGCGGTTCCGCATGTTGCCAGCCAAATTCAAGGCCTACACGCCCGGCTATATCGCGGAGGATTTCCAGGAGCGCGGCGGACGGGATTACCGCCTTGACGGACTACTGGACATTGATCAATTCACGCGGATCATTATTCACTGCATCCTCTACTACAACAATCACCATGTGATTCGGGGCTACGACAAGCTGCCGGAAATGATCGCCGATGGCGTGCCGGCGGTTGCCATTGATCTGTGGGAGTGGGGGACGGCGCGGCGAAGCGGAACGTTGCGGTCCTTCCCGCCGGACCTCGTAAAGCTGAGCTTGCTGCCGTCTGGCGAGGCGACCGTCACGGCGCAGGGTATCCGCTTCTACGGCTGCTTCTTCAGCTGCCGAAAGGCGATCGAGGATCACTGGTTCGAGCGGGCGCGCCAACGGGGTACCTGGGCTGTCCGGGTCTCGTACGAACCGCGTTGCCTGGACGAAATCTACGTACACGACGGAACCAACCCGGCGCGCTTCCTCGCGTGCAACCTGACCGACCGAAGCCGTCCCTACCAGGGGAAGACGCTGTGGGAGATCGACCAGATGCGTCAGGAGGACCGTCGCATCGACCGGGGACAGCAGCCCCAGGCTCTCGGCGGGCGAATCAATCTGACGGATGTGATCGAAGACGTCGTCGCCGAGGCCCAAGCCTTGAAAGCGGCGTCCTCTGCCGTTCTGGAAACCGACCGCCAAAAGATCAAAGGCATCAGGGACAACCGACGAGACGAACGTCGATTGAACCAGGACCGTGAGGCGTTCCGCTTCGGTCCGGAGGCAAGCGAAGAGCGCGGAGGCAAGGTGGTCCCATTCACACCAAACCCGCCCGCCGATGAGGATTACAGCTTCCCGAGCATCGCAGACATCCTGAACCGGTTAGGAGACGGAGGTGAAGATGACCAGGGACGACGCTGACCTTCCTGAGCTGCCGGAATACCGGGACAACCCTTTCATAAACCGGCTACCGCCGGTTCTATCGATTCCCGATGCCCTGCGGAACCTGACGCAGTTGCCGCTCCATCGCGAAGAAGAAAGGCAATACCCGGCCCACCTTCGCTGCCACTGCCTACAACGGTTGGGGCGCTACTTCGTACCCCTCGAACGTCATCTACAGCTGGAAGTCCGGCTTTCGGCACTCATCCGGCAGGGTTACGTCGGCCGCAACCCCAACACCACCGACTACCTGTACCGGCTGCACAACGACTATGAGCGTGTGCTGAAAAAGGACCTGTCCGCCACCATCCATCCCGTCGAAACCACCGCATCGGGGTTCGCCCTGATCGGCTGCTCCGGCATCGGCAAGACCAGAAGCGTCGAGCGCATCCTGCATCTCTATCCAAAGGTCATCCATCACCAGGAGCCGTTCAGCCTGGAGCAGGTGGTCTGGCTGAAACTGGAATGCCCGCACAAGGGATCGGTGAAGCAGCTCTGCATCAGCTTCTTCCACGAAATGGACAAGTTGCTCCACACCCGCAACACAGCCCGCTACGGCTCCAGCCGCCTGTCCATCGACACCATGGTCGTCCACATGGCGGAAGTGGCCGATCGGCATGCCCTTGGCCTCCTGGTCATCGACGAGATCCAGCATCTCGTGCGCGCACGCGGCACTGGCCGGGACGACTTGCTGACCTT
Organism: Azospirillum sp. P4_B5; assembly: GCF_056402275.1. Taxonomy (NCBI): domain Bacteria; kingdom Pseudomonadati; phylum Pseudomonadota; class Alphaproteobacteria; order Rhodospirillales; family Azospirillaceae; genus Azospirillum; species Azospirillum sp. P4_B5. The sequence goes on along the minus strand of NZ_JBFUHT010000019.1, from coordinate 24,863 downwards.
CCTAGTGGCCTTGGTGAACACCATCGGCATCCCGGTGATGATCGTCGGCACCCCGGCCGCTATGCCGCTACTGCAAAGCGCCTTCCGGGAAGCACGCAGGGCCAGCGGTCTCGGCAGCCTGATCTGGGAACGGCACGCCGAGGACGCGACCTGGAACCATTTCATCGACCAGATGTGGCGCTATCAGTGGACACGCGAGCCGACACCACTGACGGACGATCTCCGCCGCGTGCTGTACGAGGAAAGCCAAGGCATCGTCGACCTGGTCGTCAAGCTTTACATGCTGGCGCAGCTTCAGGTCATTCAACTCAATGCCGTCACCGGACGGGATAAGAGCGAGCGGTTGGCCGTCGGCCTCTTCAAACACGTGGCCGCCGACGCGTTTCGCTTGCTGGCACCGATGATCGCGGCGTTGAGGCAGAACGACCGTGCCGCCCTGGAAAAGTACGACGACCTCCGGCCCTTGGACGACTACGTATTCCAAGCCTTCCAAACAGCGACAGTCCGACTGACGCCCACGCCCGCCAAGCCAACGGCGGAGCTGCCGGAACCTCCGCCCATTTCCCCCGCTCAGGATGGAAGCGAAGCCGTTCTGATCTCCCTGGAAGGACTCGGCCTGGCCCGTGACATCGCCCAAGTTCTGCTGACCCAAGCGAAAGCCGAAAACCCGGGCCTCAGTCCTCTCGACCTGGTCGCGACGATCGCCGCAAAACTCCGCGAGCGCGGGCCTGAGGTAAAGCCGGTAAAGCCCCGCCGCAACCAGCAGAAGGCCGCCACGCCCGCTCGTCCTATCGACCCTGCCGACCTGCGTGTGATCGTCTCCACCGCAAGGTCAGCGGGGGCAACCGGCTACGATGCGCTTTTGGCAGCAGGTGCCGTCAAGCCGCCGCTGCAGGACATCGCAGCCTGAGGAGCGTCGGCGATGCTTCCCTATTTTCCGGCACCTTATCCCGACGAACTGCTTTACAGCCTTCTGGCCCGCTATCACCGCCACACCTGCTCGGTCAGTCCCAAGGGGACGCTGGAGGATCTTTTTGGAAGCCGGAATGTAAGAGCGACGGTGGACCTGCCGGGACATCTCGGCGCGCTGAGCCGTCATGTACCACCCGACCGAGATCTCACGCCGGAGAGGCTTGCCGCCGAGTTCACGCTCTTCCCCTACTACGTTGCATTCCAGCCGCCGATGGTCGTCACCGATGTCCTTGCTGCCTTGATCCATGGCAGGGCCGATGGCATCCACCTGCGCCTCGGGATCGCGACTACCACGGTTTCCGCTGCCACCGCATTGCGCTACTGCCCGGCCTGTCACGCCGATGCACTCACCCGTTGGGGTGAACGTTTCTGGCGCCGCGCCCATCAGCTTCCCGGAGTGCTGGTCTGCCCTGACCATGGGATGCCCTTGGCGGACAGCAGCGTGGTCCCCGTGCACGGGCACCAGCACGAGTTCGTCGCCGCAGATGATCGGAACTGCAGATCAGGATCTGCATCGCCGGTGTGGGCGGATGACCACAAATGTCGGGCTATTCTGCTGGACATTGCCCGGCGCAGCGCCGCCCTTCTCAATGGTCGGCGGTGGGGCATGAACCCGGCCGACCTGACCGCCCGCTACCGCCACGCCCTGATTGACCGCCGTTTCGCCTCTGCCAACGGGCGCGTCGACCAGCGGCATCTGCACGACGTCTTCGCCACCGTGTTCGCGCCAGCGTGCTCGGCTTTGCCGGAGTTGGAGGACACCACCTGGCTGGCGTCCATCGTGCGCAAGCATCGCCATGCCTTCCACCCGCTGCACCACATCCTGTTCGGAATGTTGCTCGACCGATCCGACCCCGCGCCCAAAGTGGCGCACCCCACTCCCCGGCGGGTCGTAGCGACCACCGAATTCATCAATCGACTGCGTGATCTGGTGAGCCAAAAGGAAGGCTTGCGTGCGACCGCACGGGCTTTGAATGTGGACACGAACACCGTTCGCCTGCACGCCGCGAGACTCGGCATTGACACTCCATGGCGCCCATTGCTCCGGCCGCGCGCTGCGGCAAAGGGTGATACGGCGCCGGTGGTTCGAGAACGCTGGCTGGATCTTCAGCGCAAAGAGCCGCAGCTTGGCCGCAAGGCGCTTGCACACCGTCTGCCAGCTGAACACACGTGGCTCTACCGTCACGACCGAGCGTGGCTGGACGCCCATTCGCCGGCGAGCGCTTCGCGCACGCTCCCAGTTGCCCGCGTGGACTGGGCGGCCGCCGACCACGACCTCGCCACCGCCCTGCGTGAAGCCGCCGAAGCTATTGTCTCCCTGGTGCCGCCGGTAAGGGTCACGCTCGCTGAACTGGAACGACGCCTCGGCCGTCCCGGCTGGGTAGGAAAGCGCCGGGCCAAGCTGCCTGAGACGCTAGCCGTGCTAGCGTCGAACACAGAAAGTGTCGAGGCCTTTCAACTGCGTCGCATCGCCTGGGCTAAGGAGGTCCTTGAGCGGTCGGAGGGATTGGCGCCGGCCTGGAAGGTCCACCGTCTCGCCAGACTGCCGACTCGTGTATCAGCTGCGGTCCGACAGGCTCTTGCCACCACTCCCCAGAATGGACCTATTACGCCATGCCGTTAATCGACGCATTCGAGAAGATAGGCGAAGACCTGGAATTAATCTGGCTGGCTGGACTCGTGGATGACACGGAAAAGGGGTGGCAGGTCCGCGCCGCTACCCGTGGAATCGAATCGGATAACGTGGTCACGCACCTATTACCCATCGGCCTGCTGTCCGTGCTGCCACTGGGCAGGTGCTATTCGGGTGGCGATCCGACCAGTCTGGCGCTTCATGGCGATGTCGTCCAGTTTCGTATTCCGAACGTCGCAGATGGCGAAGAGGTATCCGCCGAGTGCATCCCACCCGACCTGTTCCCAGTAAAGGGGCGCACACGTAAGGTTCAGCGCCTGCTCCGCTATCGACTGAACGGCATTGAGGTATTGGTTCCAATCATCGAACTGATCCGAAGCCTGTTCGTGCACAACAAGACCATGGCGAATGCCTTGATGCATTCCACTGGCTTGACGGAACTCTGCCGACCGGAGTTGCCGGGTTTCCATTCGGATCTGCATCTCCATTTTAACGACAAAATGCCGGTCAAAATTCTGACACGGCCCTTCGTCGCTGAATTCGCTTGGACCGCAGTCAACCCGGACGCTCGTCGCTCATGGGACAGCGTGGCTAACTTGTCGAAGGGAAAAGAATACGTCAGCTTTCATCCACCACCGCTGTTGAACTCCACCTGGACCGTGCGATGGGAGCGTGATGGAAATACAGCGCTGGTGCTGGAAATCCTGCACATCACCGGCAAGCGCCATCCATGCGACGTCCTGCACTACTCCCACCCGTCAATGCGTAAAGCTGTCAGTTTTCGTCCCAAAAACCTGACTGGGCGCCAGGAAGACACTGACGAACCGCCTCCGGTTAGGGAAGTCCGTGATTACGTCGTGGACGACCGCGCAACTGGTAGCCGCATTGATGCACACCAATCTGCGCTACCAGTGATGTCGAAATTCAGCAGCTTCGACCGCGAGATCGAGATCAGCAAGGTGGCCGAGAACACCGCCAAGGAACCGACATGCTCCTCCGATGATGACGGCGACGAGTCAGGGACCGGTGATCGCAAGCCGCCACCCGAGGTCGTCGCCCGTCGCCGAGTTCGCGTTGCGGCAAGCGTCGGCGAGGAGGAAGCAGGAGCCACACTGCCACCCATCGAGTTTCAACTGCTCGAACCCGCCGATCCCGACTACTTGGGCGAACTGGAACCTCTGATCGGCGCGCTCCACATCATGGCCAAGATGCTGCCGACGGTGAAAATGGCGATGTCGCTTTGCGCGCTGAAACGCGGTCGTACCATCTCGGTGACTGGTCATCATCGCCGCCCCTGCCTGATTGCCGTACTTTGGCCACCGGCCTCCCCGCCGCTGGTGCTGATGGACGTCGATCACGCCGGCGGGGTTTCCTTATCCTCAATGGTATTGCGCTACACACGTTCCTTACAGTTCCGAGAAATGGAAGAACACATCAAAGCTCTGCTCGATTGTTTAGTAGATCACCACGGACGCTGGCATGAAAGCAACTCAGCTTCGCTTGCAGACGTTTGTGAATGCATCCGCCTGCCACGAGTTCTACGGCATCGTGAGCGGATTGATCAGAAGGCTTATTGGAAGTCCTGGGCAATGCGGTTGGCGGAACGGTTCGGGCTCGAAACAGAAGCATCGAGAACGATGTAGCCTCCTCCTGGCAGGCTGCAGCCGCTGTGTTTCCAGCGCGTACGTTGTCAGCTTCGGCGGCTGATCTGCACCTCCGTGAGTAGCTGAATAGCTTCGCATAGGAGGTCAACTCGGCCTCCCGCCGCAATGTAGCCCGCAACAGCTCTCGCTGCCTCGCGTGGGACTGCGCTGTTCGATTCTCGCATATTCACATACTCTAATATACGGCACAACCGCGCAGATCTGCGCGCATACTCGCAATTCAGCACCCTAGATACGAACGGCTGGTCCACATGAGTTGCAGCCGCAACCTGCTTCTGCGTAAGCGAATCACGCACCATCAGCGCATGCAATCGCTGCGCTAGATCCTCCTTGTCTTTGTCCGTGAAAGCTTGCATAAATCGCATAAACGCATATTGCGGATAAATCTTCAAGAGATGGATTCGTTCATGACGCCCACATACGTAGAGATGTTCTGCGGCGCCGGCCTTTTTGGAGGGGCATGGCACCGCGCCGGTTTCGATTGCGCCCTAGCGGTCGATCTTGATCCGGAGGCAACCGCGTCTTATCGCCAGAACGTTTCAAAGAATGCTAAGGTAGGGTCGGTAGCGGACCTGCCGGATGGCGTGGGTTGCGACGTCCTCTTAGCCGGCCCGCCCTGCCAAGGCTTCAGCACTCTAGGGCGTCGCGATCCGACTGACAGGCGGAACTCTCTCTCGGCGTATGTCGGGGACTGGGCGCAGGCATTGCTGCCCAAGGTCGTGGTGGTTGAGAATGTGCCGCCGTTCCTTCAATCATTACACTGGTCGAAGCTGACGGAAAGATTACGGGCCATCGGATATGAGGTCGACGCATGGGTAATGGATGCCGCCGACTTCGGAGCGCCGCAGAATCGGCAGCGTTCCTTCACGATTGCATCCCTTGTCGGGCTACCGCGTCGACCTGCAGCAGGCGAACACCGCTCGACCGTGAGAGAAGTATTTTCATGCTCGCCCGATGATGGTGACCCGATGCATGTCTGGCCAGAGCCGACGGGGTTGGCCTCTCGCCGGATAAAGTTAGTTCCTGCAGGGGGTGACAAACGCGATATTCTTGCCGTTGCCCCTGAACTCTGCCCTCCCTCGTGGACCCGGATTGGATGTCAAGCTACGGACGCTTGGGGACGGATGGAATGGGACAAGCCAGCGAACACACTTCGCTGCTGTTTCCAGAACCCGTCCAAGGGGCGCTATCTCCATCCGTCCGAAGACCGCGTCATATCCCTTCGCGAGGGCGCCCGCTTGCAGGGCGCTCCCGACTCTTGGGAGTTCGTGGGAACGAGAACTTCAGTTGCTCGACAGATCGGCAACGGCGTGCCTCTTTACTTGGGCACGGCCGTTGCCTCCGCGGTCGCGGAACTACTCAACTGATCACCAATGGCAGGCCGCCTAGATCAGCCATCTCGCTATCTTCGGCCTCAGCCTTTTCAAGGGCTGCAATCGCGTCCATGTGGACCGTGTAAGCCCTGTCGAGGAGTTCTCGGAGTCCTAACACTTCCCAGTTCTGCCCCATCGGCCGCTCGGCAATATCGGCCATTAGATCCCGACATTTTCGCGCTGTTGTTTGTGGATCAGGCTTGGCTCCGATCAAATATCCTTGAACGAGTATTTCCTTTTTTGGATATTCGCTACTGAGCCATTCGCGGATTTGGCGAATGTAGCTCCTGAGCTGCTGGAGATGATCGACGTCGAGAGGGATGTTTGGAGATTTGAGCTCGACGACGGTAACGACGTAAGGCGATGCGGAGTCCGACATAAGAAAAACCAAGTCCGGCCTTGTCTCGTCAGGCTCGCCATTACTCTTAGGCTTTGCGAATTTGTCAATGCCGAGTTCCTTGGCAAGTGCGGTGACCACCTTTCCCATATCAGAATCGCTGGTAAGATAACGCGCGTACTCCGGCTTAATTAGCCAAGGATATTCCTTCAGCAGATCATGCAATTCGTTCTCAAATCGGGGACCCTTCCGCCAAGTGTCTTCTCCCTTTTCGGTCAAAGCTTGGAGGGCGGTGATGCCGCTGCGGCGGCCACGATACAGCTTAAGTGCGTCCGACCTTTCAATCTCGGCCAGTTCGGACAAGTGACTGGCTATTTTCTCAACACTTCCTGGATCGGATTTTAGCTCGATCAGCCGCACCAGCACATCGCGGGCGTTCATCGAGTCCACTATCAAAGGAGCCATCTCGGCGAATTCCGCACTTTTCACGCCATGAACGCTTACCAGAGTTTGGAGAACCTTTTTGGCAGCCTCCTTTTGGCGACGGGGCAAGCGATCAATGATCTTATTGATTTGACGGGCCTCTTCCGCTTTTTCCAGCACGTCTATCGCCTGCAGCTCTCGAAATTTTGCGTGAGCGGCAATGGCGCTTTTCATCAATTCGGTGATTTTATCAATGAGCGAGTCGACAATCTCATTATCTTCACGTAGTTGTGTTCTGTTGGTATTTACCAAGTCCACGGCCAAGCGATCGAGTTGGTCTGCTCGCACCAAGCATTCCATGTAGCTTTGTGAATGGAAATTGTGCATGCCTGTTGGCAGCTTAAAAAGGCTTGGCCCAGCGGCTAATCTCCTATTGCAATAAATGCGTGCGCCTCGTTTAACTGCATCCAAATGACCGAACTTGGCTTCGGGCCGATTAGGATCGGGCTCGCGGGCGCGAAATTTGACCACATAATCGATTACGATTGGGTCACCGCCGTCAACGTCAATTTGGGCAGTCGCATAGCCATCGGCGCCGCGATGTTCAGGATATAAATACTCGTAGTTTACCGGAGGTTCCTTACAAGGAATTTTGTTCACCAGAACTTTGAAATCATCTGGATCTATGCCGAAAAAACTCTCGGCGATAATGGACCTAACAGTATCGATGCTATACTTTACCGCATCACACTTAAGACGGCTGAGCGTAACAGTCGTGCCATGCTCGTCGGCATCTCCACATCCTTCATATGTGGCAGGAATTTTGACCGTAGCTAAGTTGTGCGCATTCTTGAGATCGTTATAGTCTAGCTCAAAAACTGTAGCGAACATTTCGCCGGCACGCTTGGTACGAATTGTGACCAACTCAGCAGCCCCAAAACCCGCCAACTTTCCGAGTCCTTTACGACCCATAACATAGCGTCGTCCTGACTCACTTTTGAGCTTATTCTCGACGCCTGTATCGTCCGCTCTTCGCCTCCGATTAATCGGCAGGAAACGGTTTTCGACCTCCCTAGGAGTCATGCCATGACCATCATCGGAAATCACAATTTTGAATTCGTCAGGCAATGGCTCTAACAGGACCCGAAAGGGAGGCTTCTCTCCTTCGGCAACAGCTTTTTTCGCCGCCTCACGCATAGATGCTCGCGCTTCCGCGATGCCTTCAGGAACTGAAATTTTAACCACGCTGGCGTCCGAATCGTAAGCATTCGCCACGAACTCTACCAGGCACTTACCGATCGAAGTATACATGTTGATGCCAAGAGCCTCGAGCATACCGCCTTGGATTGCCATCGGAAAGTGAGTGGGCTTATAATCTGCGCACATAAGTTTCCTCTTACGTCGGAGAATTGCTCGCTACGCTATTCGAAACTCATATATTGTTCAACTGGTGTTAGGATCATGGGTGCGCCCAGCACATCTGCAGAGTGTCTCTCCAGAAGAACGCGGAGCACGGGCTCATACAGCGCCTCCGCTGAGGCTTGAAAACGGCGTTTTCGACGCCCGATTTGGTCAGGGTGAAGGGCTTTTTTCTCGTTCCGAGGCTCCCGGAGCCGCTTTTCGGACGGACTCCGTGCGTGAATATGCCGCCGCAAGCAACTCGGGCAGGCGGATCAGGTTTCAGGCGGAGGTCAACGTGAACATCCATCCGACGCAGGCAGTTCCGCGATGGTGGGTCTTGCGCAGCCCGTCCCCATTGATGATCCTAACACCTTGCTCCATCGTACCCTCCATGGATCCTGAGCCCACGAGCAGTCTCGGTCACAGGGTTGGATCCGGGACGAAGGGAGCGCTCGTAACGCTTACGTTAGTTTGAGCATAAGCAGATAATGCATTTTTTACGCAAGAGCATCTGCTGATTTTGTTTCGCACTCCCAGATTACGATTGGCGTCCAACCTTCATTGATAATTTTTTCCATGTTTTGAGCATCCCTTGCGACGTTGCGGCGGAATTTTTCTTCCCAAAATTCGGCGTTGGAGCGCGGCATCGAACAACGACGACATCCGGCGTGGCGGTGCCAGAAGCAACCATGAACAAAGATAGCAATTTTGTACTTTGGAAGAACTATGTCAGGCGAGCCGGGAAGGTCTTTACGGTGAAGCCTAAACCGACACCCCATGCGATGTAGCAATCGGCGCACAGTCATCTCAGGGACAGTATTTTGGCTGCGCACCCGTGCCATCAGTGCACTTCGAGCGTCTGTCGACAGCCTATCCATGTGCTCTAAATAGGAAATCGTGCAGTCACAGCAAGGGGGCGATGTCGATCTGCTCCCCTCTTCAATGTAGCAGGGCCGAACCTCTATGGGTTTTCCCGTTGATCAGCTGGCCAGATCCGGCGTCAAGGGCAGCCCCTTTCGGTGTTTTACCTTCAGCATCAGGGTAATGTTCCGCATCCTATCGACGATGGCGCCCAATCTGTCATGGCGGCGCTCCAGGGATTTGTTGGCGAGCAATCACGCGTTGGTGTGTTCAACGATGCAACGGACATGGTCAAGGCCGGAACCATGCGACTGACCGATCGTGCGTATGACGGGCTGGATGCCTTCACGCAAGCAGAGCCGTCAGTTGTCGACGCTGTCCTATCCGGCGTCGGCATACAGTCGAGCGATAGCTATGCAGAAGACCATGGCTAGGCGCATTAGGTCCGGAAACAGCCGGGTGTGACGTTAGCTGAGGAGGGTAATACCGCCAGCGAAGGCCCATCCGTAGAGACGACCAAGTGGTACTTGGATCCCGGCTTGCCGCCGTCGGTGGGGTTCGGACTGGTAAAGGCGCCGCCCCAATTCGCGCGCACCGATCAACTGTCCAAAAGCGACTTTCCACTCCCGGGCGGCGGCGTTCGGGCCGGAGCGCGCCATGCGGATCTGCACGGCGTAGACGCGGCGCAGGAGGGTGGTGGCGCTCCACTCCTTCAGTCGACTGGGCAATGTTGTCAGTGCCGGTTGAATACTCCCCAGAAGTGGCGGCTGAAAATTCCCCAGGCTGACGCAACGGCATGGCTCCGGGGCGTACGCCCCGGAGCCATGCGGCCGTCGCTCGCCCATGATCCCCTCGATCGACGGAGGGAGGGCGCGCGTGGTCAGACTTGGGGAACTCGTCATGATTCTCGATCTCGCCCGCCAGGGCATGTCGGTGTCGGCGATCGCGCGCCGCACCGGCCATGACCGCAAGACCATCCGCAAATACATCGCCAAGGGGCTGGAACCGCCGGCCTACAAGCCCCGCCCGCCACGGCCGACGCTGGTTGCTCCCTTCGAGGTCTACCTGCGCGAACGCCTGCAGGCCTACCCCGAACTCAGCGCCAAGCGGCTGCTGCGCGAAATTCGGGAACGTGGCTATGAAGGCGGCTACACGATCCTGAAGGCTGTGGTGCGCACCATCCGCCCCAAGACGCCCCCGGCCTTCGAACGTCGCTTCGAAACCCCGCCCGGCAAGCAGGCCCAGGTGGACTTCGCCTTTTTCAAGACCACCTTCACCGACGAGCCCGAGGCCGAACGCATTGTCTGGCTCTTTTCCATGGTGCTCGGCCACAGCCGCATGATGTGGGCCCGCTTCGTCCCCCGCCAGGACCTGCCGACCGTGCTCCGCTGCCACATCGCCGCCTTCGAGGCCTTCGGCGGCGCGCCCGAGCAGATCCTCTACGACCGCATGAAGACGGCCGTGCTCGGCGAGACCGAGGACCCGGATCAGCCGGGCCGGGGCATCGCCTACAACGCCAAGCTCCTCGACCTGGCCGCTCATTACGGCTTCCTGCCCAAGGCCTGCAAGCCGTACCGGGCCAAGACCAAGGGCAAGGTCGAGCGCCCCTTCCGCTACGTGCGCGAGGACTTCTTCCTGGCCCGCAGCTTCCGCAACCTCGACGACCTGAATGCCCAGTTCATCCAGTGGCTGGACCAGGTCGCCAACGTCCGCCTGCACGCCACCACCCAGCGCGTCGTGGTCGAGCATTTCGCCGAGGAACGGACCCATCTCAAGCCGCTGCCGGCCGGCCCTTTCACCAGCGTGCTCGCGTTGGAGCGCCGGGTCACCCGCGACGGCATGGTCTCGGTCGGCGGCAACCTCTACTCCGTGCCGGACAGCACCCGCCGGCGCGCCGTGGAGGTGCGGCTCACCGCCGACACCGTGACCATCCTGGAGGACGGTGCGCCCATTGCCACCCATCCGGCGCTGGACGGCCGCGGTCAGCGGCGCATCGCCAGCGGGCATCGCACCCAGCCCCCGCCGGCCAACAGCCAGACGCCCCGGAACGCCGCCGGTCCCGCACCCCAGCCACAGGGCGACACCGTCACGCCCCGCTCGCTGGCCATCTACGACGCCATCGGCCGCCGCCTCGCCGGCCAACCGGAGCGCGCCCAATGAGCACCGTGTTGGACAGCGGCCCCGCCACCCTCGACCGCATCCGCCACTATCTGGTCGGGCTGAAGATGCCGCGTGCTCTGGAGGCGCTGGAGCACATCCTGCGCCGCCTGGAGCGCGGCGAGATCTCCGCCCTGGAAGCCATCGACGCCCTGCTCGGCGAGGAGCTGACCTTGCGCGAAGGAAGCCGGGTCAAGGCGGCGCTGAAGATCGGCCGGCTGACCACCATCAAGACGCTGGCCGGCTTCGACTTCTCCTTCCAGCCCTCGCTCGACCGCGACCGCATCATGACCCTGGCGCAGCTCGACTTCGTCGATCGCCACGAGGTGGTCCATTTCCTCGGCCAGCCCGGTTGCGGCAAGACGCACCTGGCGATCGCCTTGGGCGTGGAGGCGGTCAAGGCCGGGCGCTCGGTCTACTTCGCCACCCTGGCCGACATCGTCGGTTCGCTGGCCAAGGCCGAACGGGAGGGAACCCTGCGTGAGCGCCTGCGCTTCCTGTGCCGGCCGCAGCTGCTGATCGTCGACGAGATCGGCTATCTGCCGGTCATCGCCGGCGGCGGCAACCTGTTCTTCCAGCTCGTCAACGCCCGCTACGAGCGCGGCGCCATGATCCTGACCTCCAACCGCGGCTTTTCCGAATGGGGCGACGTCTTCGGCGGCACCGTTGTCGCCTCGGCGCTGCTGGACCGCTTGCTGCACCACGCCGTCGTCGTCCAGATCGAAGGCGCCAGCTACCGCTTGCGCCGGCACGCCGAGCTGATCCCGGAAAACACCCGCGTGCGCTTGGTCACCACCCCGCCACCGGCGCCACGCCGCCGGGGCCGACCACCGAAAGCGAGGCCCGCCGACACCGAAGCCAATCCATGAGCACACGAACCGTCTGGGGATTTTTCGCCCGCCCAAACTGAGGAATTTTCATTCGGCTTTTACAAATGTGAAGCCGTCGCGGGGGAAATGGGAGCTGGTAGTTGCCGCAGGCACACAGCTGGACTAGCGTGTGCCTCCTCATCGCAAGCGGCTCGACCAGGGGACATCCATGAGCGACGTGAAGGATCTGGGCCGGCGTCTTGCCGACACCCTTGGGGTGGAGCTGGTCGCCCTGCCGGCGGAATGCGCTGACCCAGTCGCATGGGGCCTGCGCGCGGGCGGCGTGATGTGGACCTTTCCCAACCGGCCCGCGTCGCCCGGTGTCACCCCTTCCTTCCCGCCCCTGGAGGAACTCTTCCCGGGTGACGTGCCTCCCGATGTCTCTCTCGTGCGACTCGTGTGCCCGGCATTGCCGCCTGATGCAGGCGATCGCCTGAGGCTCGGCTTCGGATACGAGGTCGTTTCCGCGCGGTCCTCGCTGATCGGCCTGCTCGATTTGCCAGGGACCTTCCTTGAAAGCCAAAGGCTCTTGGTGCAGGAAGCACTACAGCCGACGCACGACCTCGCCGATGGGCCGATCCGGATGGGCTTACGCGAGGAGCGGAGGCGGCCCTTCGACCCGCCTCTTCTGGACGCCACGGACGCCGCGGCATGCCTCGTTGAATGGGCTCGGGGACGGGGCGACTTGATCTTCGTCGAGGCCGAAGCTGGGAAGGGCAAGACGATCCTCCTGGCGACAGCGGCACAGAGACTCGCCGCTGGCGACGTGGAGCGCTTGCCGCTGTTCGTGCCGCTGCGTCGGTTGCCGCTTGAGGCCGGCGTGGGGTGGGCGAACGTGGCGCAATTGGTCGGCGTGGTCGATGCAGGCGCCGAGCGCCTGCTCCGCGCTGTCAAGAACGGTCTCGTCGTGCCGCTGTTGGACGGTATCGATGAGGTGGCGGGCCGATACGACCGCAAGCTCGTAAAGGACCTCCTAGCTCTGCTCGCGGAAAAATTTGAGGGGTCCGAGTCGGTGGTAATCGTGTCTGGCCGCCGCACTGAGGCGCGCCAACTCGAATACCCCCGCTGGAAAATCGTCGGAATCGAGCTTCCGGAGCCGGAGGAGTACGAGTTCCGGCGCTACGTAAAGGGTATCGTGGACAGCTTGGTCAAGGAGTGGGACGACCACACCGCTGCCATGCCCCAGCAGTTCCAGGATCTCTTTGGAGACAACGGCATCGACGAGATCGTGATTCGCGAGATCGACGCCATCTGCGATTGGATCGTTGGCGTGTTCCCTGCCGTGGGCAAGGACCGCACCCTTTTCTTCGTTCAAGGGCTGGCCGCCATCGGCATCGGCCGGCGCGCGGGCAACCGACAGCCGTTGAGCTTCGGTGCCAATGGGCGGCTCTATGTCCCGAGGGTCGACGAGGTGTGCCGCGCCGCGGCGGTGTTCTCCTGCCTGCGGGAGCGCGGGAAGGTCGACCAGTTGGCATGGCTGAGCTATGCCGCTGACCGGCAGATGCTTTTGATGCAAGGCTTCTCGCTGCTGGCGTCGGCGACCGACAGGGTAAACCTGCCTACGCCGAACGAACTGGCCGCCGAAGCCTTCGGAATAGACCCGGTCAACGACAACGAGGTCTACGTCGCCGTTACGAGGCAAGATGCCAAGCACGCGCTTCTGTACGCCAACGAGGCCGCGGGCACTTATCGGCCCAGGTTCCTCAGCGACTGGGTCCGCTGCTCGTTCCTGGCCCAATCCCTGTCGGACCCCACGGGCGTTCCGAAACTCACGAAGGACGAGGTACTTGGCCTCGTCGCCGGGGCGGAGCGCGCGAGGCTCACCTTCTCTTCGATCCTGCCGGCCATGCTCGGGGAGGACCCTGTCGAGGAGAGTTGGTTGGATGCCTTGGAGGCAGCCGCAGCCCGCGGCTCGGCGTCGGCGAGTGGGAATCAGTGGCAACTGCGTGCCGCGGTGGGCGACGAACGCATGGGGAGAAACGTAAGCCCCCCCCTCCCACTCGCCGAGATCGACGGGGCGGAGTTCGTCGGCGCTGTCATCAACGGGGAACTGTCCGGTGACTCGTTCATCCTGGACGACAGCGAGTTCGACGTGTGCGCGATCAGCCAGGTCACGTTCACCTCAGTCTCCCTATCGGGGGTCACCTTCAGGGGATGCGATCTGTCCGAGGTAAGCCTTATCGGATGCGATGGACCGATCCTGTTCCAAGATTGCGACCTTGAGGAATGCCGCTTCGAGAATATGTGGTCAGCCGGAGTTCCGGCCCTCCATTTCGTGGATTGCCGGTTCCGCGGTCCTGACACCATCATCCGGCAGGATCGCCCGGCGTTCGGTGCCAACAATGCATCGCCGCTTGCCCGCTTCGAAGGGTGCACCACTGAGGTTCCGCTGGAGCGGATGTTCTCCGGCGACTGGACGTTCCTAGATGGTCGGACCACGGGATTGTCCCACGACCATAGGCCCGCTGCGAAACCGTGGGTCGACTGCCTGCGCCAGACGCTCCGTCCTTTCTTCCCCGTCCGAATGGGCTCGGCCGGCACGATACAGGCGCGCGACTATATCCGGCTCTCCGCGCTTGGCCGCGGGCGCATGCCGGCTGGGGCGCCGGGGCAACCGCATCTCAAGGCCATCCTGGAAGCATTCGGCTTCGCTCCGGGTGGGCGGTCGGACCACCTGTACGCGCCATGGTCGGGTGTCCTCGGCGGCGGCGAGGTGGAACGCAGGTTCCGTGGCGAACTCATCGACTTCATGGCTGACCCGACCAGGGTGGGACAGAATGTGGGCAAGTTGCTTCAGAGGATCCGCGACCGGATGGAGCCCTGACTACCCGGACAGTTGGATCGACAGACCGCTTCCGAGCATATTTATCGAGGGTCGCACAGGCATCCTCGTCGCTGGAATCGATCGCCTCTGAAGGCGGCACTCGGCCTCGGCGAGGAACTCTTGTGTCGCATCGCCCTCTTGAAGCAACAAACAGTGAAATACAGGAGTGCGGCAGCAAGACGAATTGAACGCCGGCAGCTTGGATGACCCAGTTCCCTTCCGGCAGCTTGTCTAAAACGACGACGCCGCCAAGGGCATACGTCGGAGCGATGAGCTGGCGGATATGGGCGAGGGTGATTTCAGGCCGTTGTCCGCCCATCCCACGCCATGGGAGCGGTCCGCCTACGCAGCCGCCAGCCGGCGAACAAAGCGGTGGCTTTCCCGTGGCCGAACAGTGCCAAACCCACCACCAAGACTCCGAACAGTTCCAGTCTGCCGCTTAGTGTAGCGAAAAGGTAAACCGCACTGCCGCGTCAGCTTGGTGACGTCCCTCGATGGTCATCAATATGAAACTATATCGTCCTGTTTCACTGTAATGAATCAGGTCTATCGGAGGGCAGGATGATACATTTTTTCAAAACGCTTTCCGTTCTGGACGACAAATCAATAGCTTAGAAAAATTCCAGGATGAAACTTTACCGTTCACCGACAGTCCCGCCAAGGAAAAGCCCCCGTCCATCCGGCGGGGGCTTTTCATTTTCCGTTCGGGAGGCCGCTCAGGACGCCCAATGGCGCTTCGGACCGACGTCCACATGGACGAAGTTGCTGTCCGGATAATAGCCCACCCCGCCCCCACGCAGGCTGAGCGCCGCGCGCTGCAGGGTGCGCAGCGGCAGGCCGGGAACCCGCAGATCGATGGCCTTGCCCTGCATGTGGAAGCTGTTCTGGGCGACGCCGCTGCCGTCCTGCTCGCGCAGCCATGCGTTGGATTCGGGGGAGCGATAGCCGGAGATGATGTGCACCGGCGTCTTGCTGCCGACCTTGCGGGTCAGGGCGTGCAGCAGATCCAGGAGCTTCGGGTCGATGGGATGCACCGCACCGGTGCGGTGGTCGCGCAGGAGGTGGTTGATCTCGCGCAGGCCGTCGCGCTGATAGCGACCCTTGGACCAGTATTCCGCCCGTACCCGCTCGCCGGTGTGGAGGTTGAGGAGGACCAATTGCCGCGGCGGGGCGCGCAACGCCGCCTCCGACACCTCCGGGGCCATCACCATTCCGGCGGCGGCCGTCGCCAGACCGATGCGCAACAGTTCCCTCCGGCCGAGCTTGGCTGCTGGGGTCGGTTGGAATTTGGCCTCGGTCATCATGCCTCCATGGGGTCCCGAACGGGGTGGCGCTTAGAGCACCCCCTTTTTGTCCGATGACTTTTGGCGGCAGAGCCCCCGCTGGTGTCAAGAAACCAATGGTTAACGTCTTTAAAAGGCCCGGATTTCCTGGACCTGCGGGATTGAGTGCGGGCGCCCCAGCGAGGCGGCGGGGTACGTTACAGGGGTGAAACACAGCGGACCGCGCTCCCGATTCGCCCGAGTCCCCACCGGAACCGATCGTGACAAGGTCGGGGCAAAAAACGGCAACCATAAGAGGTACTGCCACGGCCTTTACCGTTTAGCCTTCGGTAAGGAATCTACCCCCATAGTTTGGATAGTGGAAACAACCCCCGTCAGATTCCTGCCCGTGTCCCCCGTCGCCACAGCCCCTGCGCCGGCACCCTCCTATCTTCGGCCCGATCAACTGGCCGAGGTTCTGGACCGGCACGCCCGCTGGATCAAGGGGCAGCCGGGTGGCGCGCGCGCCAATCTGGCGCTGGCGGATCTCGAGGGCGCGGATCTGTCGCAGCGCGATTTGCGCGGCGCGCGGCTGGTCGGGGCGAAGCTGGCGCGTTGCCGGCTCAGCGGCACCAATCTGGCCGGCGCCGACCTCTTCGGCGTGGACCTGCGTGACGCCGATATCACCCGCGCCAATCTGATGCAGACGGATTTGCGCGGCGCCCGGTTGCGCTCCGCCGATTTCTCGAACGCCAATCTGCGCGACGCCGACCTGCGCGCCGGAACGATGGAGCCGGGTGGCACCGCCCGCCGCGGCACCGGTCCGGACGCTCAGGACGCCGAAGCCACCCGACAAACCCACCGGACCGCCCTGGCCCGCCTTCAGGGCGGCGCCACGGCGGAAGGCGGCATTCCGACCGACCTGACCGGCGCCGTGCTGGCGGGAGCCAACCTGACGGAAGCCGACCTGTGTGGGGCGGTGCTTCAGAACGCCGACCTGACCGGCGCGGTGCTGACCGACGCCAACCTTTCCGGAGCGCGGCTGAACGGGGCCAACCTGACCGGCGCTCTGTTGGACGGTTGCACCTTCGACAACGCCGATCTGGTCGGCACGCGGATGGTCGATTGCGACCTTTCGCGGGCCAAGCTTGGCTCCGCCTGCCTGACCCGCCCGATCGACAGCATGGGATCGGAAATCCAGCGGGCGATCTTCGACCATGAGCGCTGGATCGACAGCGTCGGCCAGCGCGGCGAGCGTGCCGAATTGGACGGCACCGACCTCAGCCGCGCCGACCTGCGCGGCGTCAATCTCAGCGCGGCCTCGCTGCGCGGCGCCAACCTGTCCGACGCGGCACTGACCGGCGCGCGGCTGATGATGGCCGACCTGTCCGGCGCCAATCTGGAGCGCGCGAACCTGATGGGTGCCGACCTGTCCGGCGCCAACCTCAGCTTCGCCCGGCTGGCCGGGGCCGACCTGACGCGGGTCAACCTCGGCCCGGCGGAGATCAAGGACCCCAGCGGGCGTGCCACGGGCCGCTCCTGGGCCGCCAATCTGATGAGCGCCGACCTGCGGCAGGCCATGCTGACCGACTCCCGCATGGTTCAGGCGAACCTGACCGACGCCGATCTGGAGAACGCCGACCTGGACGGGGCGGATCTGGCCGGCGCGAAGCTCCAGCGCGCCCATCTCAAGGGCAGGACGCCGCGGCGGCGTTGACCCGCTTCCCTTCGTTTCCCTTCGCTCCACGACCGTCATCATCCCGCAAAGGATCGCGGGGCATAGTGCGGCACCTCGATCCGCCGGACGGCCCGCCATGCCTACCACCCTTCCCCGTTACCTACAGCGGCGTGGCGCCTTGCGCCTGATCCCCGCCGTCATCCTCGCCTTGTTCGTCCGCCCCACGCGGGCCGAGGACCCGCGCCTGTCCGAAATCTGGCGATGCGGCGGCGGAGACTGCCCCGGCTACGAGTATCACCCCCGTGACGGCGACCCGGAGCACGGCGCGCCGGCGGGCACCGCCTTCCAGGACCTGCCTGCGGACTGGTTCTGCCCACGCTGCGGCGCCGGCAAGCCGGATTTCCGCCGAATGATCGGGTGAACGGCAAAGTCTCCTTGCTATGCGGCGTAAATTCAGTAATTATTGCGGCTATGGATGATACAGACCGCAAGATCATCGCGCACATCCAGCGGGACGGGCGCGCCTCCTACGCCGACATCGGGGCGGCGGCCGGACTGTCGGTGTCCGCCGTGAACGAGCGGCTGAAGAAGCTGCAGGCCAACGGCGTGATCCAGGGCTGGGGCGCGCGCCTGTCACCGAAGGCCGCCGGCCTGGACGTGCTGGCCTTCGTCGAGGTGCTGCTCGACCGCCCGGAGCATGACGCGCCCTTCCGCGACGCCATGCGCGCCACGGCGGCGGTTCAGGAGTGCCACCACGTCACCGGGGACTGGTCCTATCTGCTCAAGGTGCGCGTGGCCGATACGGAGGCGCTGGAACGCTTCCTGTCCGACCGGCTGAAGGCGCTGCCCGGCGTCGTGCGCTCCCACACCGTGATCGCGCTCTCCTCGGTCAAGGAAACCCCGATCCTTCCCATCGCGTCAGACTGACCCACCCGGAGCATCCGCCATGGACGCGCTGCCCGCCCTGCTCAAGGGCCTGATCATCGGATTCAGCATCGCCGCCCCGGTTGGACCAATCGGGCTTCTGTGCATCCGGCGCACCCTGGCCGACGGGCCGGCCCACGGCTTCGTCAGCGGGCTGGGTGCGGCCAGCGCGGACGCGGTCTATGGCGCCATCGCCGGCTTCGGGGTGGTTCTGGTCACCGACGCGCTGCTGGGCGCGCAGGTGGCGCTGAAGCTGGTCGGCGGGCTGATGCTGCTGTGGCTGGGCTGGAGCACCCTGCGCGCGCGCCCGGCGGAGCGCGCCGCGGAAACCCGCGGCGGCGGCGGTCTGGCCGGGGCCTACGCTTCCACATTCGCGCTGACGTTGGCCAACCCGGCGACGATCCTCAGCTTCGCCGCGGTGTTCGGCGGGCTGGGCGTGTCGGCGGGGGACGGGAGCAGCACCAGCGTGGCCGCCCTGCTCGTCGCGGGCGTCTTCACCGGGTCGGCGATGTGGTGGTTGGGACTCAGCGCCTCGGTCGGGGCGTTCCGGCGCCGGGTCACGCCCGCCGCCATGCTGTGGATCAACCGCGTTTCGGGCGCGGTGCTGGGAGCGTTCGGGATCGCGGCCCTCGCCTCTCTGCTGTGAGGCGAAATGCGCCGGTCACCCGGGGCATTTCAGAACAGAATGGTCACCGGGCCACCCAGCGCGACCGCGGCGACGATCAGGATGGCCACCGCCGTCAGCTTCTCCGCCGCCGACCAGCGCTGCCAATCCTTCTTGAAACTCTTGAATTCCTGGGCCATGGCAACCTCCGCCATCCCTGACTGTCCGTGTTGAGAGCGACATTGGACGCTTCCAGTTGATGTTTGGTTAACGTCGCCCGGAAACTCTTTCATCCATCGCAATGCCACAGGTAATCGGAAGAAAAACTGATGCAAGTCAAATAGAAGGCAAAAGCGGGTACAATTTTCGGCATCCCCCATGAGGAGGGCTCCGGGCGCGTCCCGCGTCCCCCGGATGGAAGGGTTTCCACCGACGGTCCGGTGCCCCAAATCCCTTTGGACACCCATCGACGCGTCGGCGCCGGACAAGCCTGACCAAGCCCACAAGACATGAGGTGCTGGCGGTGAGCGGACTGAAGATCGGACTGGCCCTGGGCAGCGGGGCGGCGCGCGGCTGGGCGCACATCGGCGTTCTGCGCGCGTTGGAGGAGATCGGGGTCGAGCCCGACGTGATCTGCGGAACCTCCATCGGCGCGGTGGTCGGCGCGGCCTACCTGACGGACCAGCTGGACGAGTTGCAGGCCTGGGCGCAGAGCATGGGCTGGCTCGGCATGCTCGGCATCATCGACCTGACCTTCCGCCGCGGCGGGCTGCTGGCCGCCGACCGCACCTTCGACCGCTTCCGCAACCACCGCACCGAAGTCACCATCGATCAGCTGCGCAAGCCCTTCGCCGCGGTCGCCACCGACCTCAGCACCGGGCGGGAGATCTGGCTGCGCGACGGGCCGATGCTCAGCGCGGTGCAGGCGTCGGCCGCCATGCCCGGCCTGTTCCCGGCGGTGCGGCGCGACGACCATTGGCTGGTGGACGGCGCGCTGGTCAACCCGGTGCCGGTGTCGCTCTGCCGTGCGCTGGGCGCGGACGTGGTGATCGCGGTCAACCTGAACAGCGAATTGTCGCCGCTGAGCCGCCCCTCCGGTCGCGGCGCCGCCAAGCTGCGCAAGGCGGCGGAGGCGAAACCGGCCCAGATGCCGGCCTCTCAGATGCAGCAGGCCCAGCCCGTTCCGGAGATGGCGATGGCCCCGGCGGGGGATGCCACCTCCCCGGTCTTTTCCACCCTGACCTCGCAGATCGCGTCCTGGATGGGGCGGCGCCCGGCGCCGCGCACGCGCTTCCTCGCCGACCAGCTGACGCGCGCCCCGGCCTCCAACGTTCCGCCCAACGTGATGGACGTGATGGCCGGGTCGATCGACATCATGCAGGACCGCATCACCCGCTCCCGCCTGGCCGGCGAGCCGCCGGACGTGCTGATCGCACCCCGCCTCGCCCACATCGGCATCCTGGAGTTCGACCGCGCGGAGGAGGTGGTGGAGATCGGCTACGGCGCCGCCTCGATCCTCAAGCCCGCGCTGGAGTTGGCCCTGCGCCGGGCGTGACCACGCTCAGACCGGAGCCGCCGGCCACATCCAGGTCAGCTCGTGCTTGTTGTGGTGCAGGTGCAGCACCCGCCCGCCGGGGATCGCGGCGAAGGCGCGTGCTGTCTCGTGGTCCGTCTCGGCCTGGAACTTCAGCGTGCAGATGAAGCGCTTGGCCAGCCCGCTCTCCATCCACTGGTTCACCAGCCGCAGCAGGCGCGTGGGGTAGCAGATCACGTCGCAGCACAGCCAATCCACCGGCCCGACATCCTGTGGCTTCAGCCCGAAGGCGCTTTCCTGGCGGAACTCGATGCGCGGCAGAGCGGCAATGGCCGGATCGAGCGGCGCCTTGTCGACGCTGACGACGCTGGCGCCCAGTTCGTGCAGCACCCAGCTCCAGCCGCCGGGGCAGGCGCCGAGGTCAATGCAGCGGTCGCCCGGCCCCGGCTGCTCCCCGAACAGGGTCAGCGCCTCCCACAGCTTCAGATAGGCGCGGTTGGGCGGCACCGTCCGGTTCTCGACGAAGGTGACCTCGCCGTGGCGGTAGGGGCTGGAACAGCGCGCCGCCGCGACGATGGTGTTCTCGTCAAGCAGCGTCCAGGAGCCCAGCGGGGCGGTCGGCAACGGCGACGGGAAGACCACCGGCTTGGCCGAGACGTGGGGCAGATTCTCCTGGATCAGGCTGGCCCGGCGGTGATGGCGCAGTGTCCAGAGCGCCCAGTTGCGCTGGATGGAGCGCAGGGCGCGTGCGCCCTCCTTGATCGATGCGAACTCGATGCGCACCGGGTCGTGCCAGATGTTCTGCGCCCAGGCGGCCGGACGCGCCGGGCCATCGGCGAAGACCAGCCGGTCCTCCACCGTCGCCACGTCGCCAAGTTCGGCCACGAGGTCCTGCACGAAGCCTTCAGGCGCCAAGTAGATGGTTTGCCCCAGAGGGGTGTGCCCCGGCGCCGGACGGGCGGTGGAGGTGTCGGATGCGTCGCTCATGCCGAGGGGCTAGCGTCCCTGGCGTTCGATTGCAAGAGCGCGGTCGAAGAAATCGGCGATCTCCGCGTTGAGCCGCTCATGAAAGGCCGCCCGGTCGAAGCCCGGCGGGTCCCAGGCGGGCGGTCCGACCTCCGCCGCGATGGCGGCCGGCACCGGCATCAGGAAGGCGAAGTGCCCGGCGTCGCGCACGACCTCATACTCGGGCGGCACCGGCAACCGGTCACGCAGTTCCTCGACCTGGGAAGCCGCGATCTGCTCGTCCCGCTCCGCCCGATACAGGCGGATGGGGATCGTCAGCCCGGCGAGGCCGTCCTTGGAGAAAGGAACGCCGACCGGCGCCATCAGGACGGCGGCACGGATGCGCGGGTCGCGCGCCTGGACGCGAGCCTGCGTCTCCTCGTTTCCGAGATGGCAGAAGCGCTCACCGGCGGGCGGGGTGCGGCAATGGGCGGCGACACGTCCCAGTTCCGCCACACCGCCGGCGGCCACCAGAACCGTGTATCCGCCCGCCGAAAAGCCAAGGGCACCGATGCGTTCGCCATCGAGCCGGTCGGCCAGTTCCGGCTCCGCCAGAAGATGGTCGAGCGTGGCGGAAAGCTGGGCCGGGCGCTTGCGCCACATCCGCTCCGTGCCTGCGTCGCGGTCGTCGTCGAAGGCGTTGCCCCGGTGATGAACCGCCGCGACCACATAGCCCCGCCGGGCCAGAGCCATGGCGGTGTCCGCATGGCCGAAGGCGCTTCCCCCGGAACCGTGGGACACGACCACCAGCGGGTGGCGTCCCTCGGCCACCGCCCCTCCCTCCGCCACCTGAAAGGTGAAGGGGCCGCGCCGCGCCGGTGTTTCCGGAGCGTCCGTCGGGTACCAGACCACCGCGCGGGCAATCCCGCCGTCCGCCCGGTCGGTGAAGGCCAGCGCGCGCATCCCCACCTCCGCTGCGGCACCGCCGGCCCAAAGGACCGCGACTCCGGCGATCAGCAGCCATCCCATTCGCAACACCGCGTTCCCCACCGCTTGAAAAAAGGATTTCGACGATGGAGGTAGCCGCATCCCCCCTTCGTTCGAGCTGTGACATTCCGCCGCAATCCGCTCAAATTTGGCCGTCATGATTCAGATCAATTGACAATCATTCTCAGTCGCAGCACATTGGCCTCAGCACGACCGCACAACACGCACCGATGCCGGGGGCCCATGTACGTCTGCATCTGCCACGCGCTGAACGACAAGCAGGTTACCAAGGCGCTGGAGAACGGCGCCCGCACCCCGGCCTCCGTCTTCCGGCATTTTGAGCGTCAGGTCCAGTGCGGCAAATGCGTTCCGATGATGCGGGACATGGTGCAAAGCCACTGCGCGAACCAGTGCCCGACCTGCCCCAGCCACGCCGCGACGCAGCACCCTGCCGCGCTGCCGGAACCGGCCAACACCGAAAACTTCCCCTACGGCATCGCGGCGGAGTGACGGGCGCCGCCCTTCCCCACCCCTCCAAGTCGCAGCGACAACAGCTGCCGTCCCACCGGTGCGGAGTTGCCTTCTAATCCAGAAGCATGCCGATTTATTTCGGGGCAGGCCGCCACCTTTATGCTGCTTATCTACTTTCTGATGCCGATTGGGATCTTCCATTGGGCTGCGACAAATCGCCATAGTCTTATACCCCTGGCCCGCTTGACGGGGCGGGGCTGATGATGCAGAAAGAGCCCAATCGGATTCAAGAAGTCCGAAGACTTCGGAGCGGCACGGAACGCTCCTGACTGAGCATAAAGCAAAAACCTCAAGTTCTTGGGAACTGGAATTGCCTTTCATACGTCTATGGAAGGTAACCAGACGGATTTCTTATTTCGGCGATGCAGCAAAGTTTTTTTGCGATGCACATGTTTTTGCAAAAAGACATCCGCGGTGCAGCGCCGCTCCGGACCACAGGCCTGAAATCCAGGCGAAGGGTCCCCAAGCGATCCGAAGGGAGGAGTGAGAAATGAGCTGCCGCAACCGGCACGCTTACGACGTCGAATGCCGCGACCTTCTCCAGGCAACAGCCGACCGGTTGGACCGGCTGAGGTCGTTGGTGGAGCGGTCCAGCCCCGAGGCTCGCGAAGTCATGAGCCGGGAAGACATGGAGCGCGCGCTGGACACCTTGCGTGGCCAGCACAACCGCCTTTGCGCCCGCGTCGAGGCGGCGCGCATCGCCACGGACGATGCCTGGGCCTTCGCCCGCGCCATCGCCGACCAAGCGGCGGAAGACTTGGTCGGCGGCCTCGACCGGATGGAAGCCTGCCTGAGGCGCAAGGCGGCCTGACCACTAGAGCAAGTTCCTGTTGTTTCTGCAGGCTTGAGCTATGCGGCTTTGTAGCCGCAGTGACGGAACCAGCCGTGGGCATCGGAAGCTGTGACGGTGTCGAGAACACCGGGCAACGCGTCTTCCAGGGCTTCCAGGGTCCGCGCGGCGGCGGAGCGCAGGGCCGTCTTGATCTTCGACCAGCACGGCTCGATGGGGTTGAAGTCGGGGGAATAGGCCGGCAGGAACCGCACCTCCACCCCGGCGGCCTCGAAGGCGGCGCGGACCCGCGGGCTGCGGTGTGATGCGAGCCGGTCGAGCACGACGATCGGGTGGGGGCGCTCCTTGAGAGCGGGCAACAACACCTGCTCCAGGAAGGCCAGAAAGACCTCGGTGTCGGTGGCGCGCGCCACTGACATCATTGCCACCAGCCCCTCTGCGCCCAGGGCGCCGAGCAGCGTGAGACGGCGCCAATGCCCGGCCGGCGCATCGCCGAGCGCCCGTGCGCCGCCTCGGGCACGGGCATAGCGCCGGGTCATCGCGGTGTCGATGCCGCTCTCGTCCAGGAAGATCAGCTCCTCGGCGGGCAAGGCGGGTTGGGCCTCGCGCCACGCCGCGCGATCCGCCTGAACATCGGCGCGCTCGTGCTCGCTGGCGTGCAGAGACTTTTCTTTCGACGCCAGCCAAGCCGCTGCAACGCCCGACACAGCGCGGGCGACGAATGGTGGCGGCCGGTGCGCTTCTCGACCAGGCGCGCGTATTCCGCCAACTGGGCGCCGGGATGTTCGGCCGCTACCGCGTCCAGAATCGGAAGGTCGCCAGCCAGCATCACCCGTCCGCCAGCGTGCGCCTTGGCCTCCTGGCGGCCGTCCTCACGCTCCTGCTTGCGCCAATCCGACACCGTCGCCTCCGATACCTCGAAGCGCTGGGCAATCGACGCCTGCGTCTCGGTCCCGACAGCGCACGCCCGCAGCACGCGCTCCCGCAAATCTCTCGAATAGGCTCGGCTCATCGCGACACCCTCCACAATGGGGCAATCGCTCCAACAGCCAAGCCTCACTTCCGTTCTTCGCTCCCAACAGAAATTTGCTCTA